>JAEUQL010000083.1 GCA_016789295.1 Blastocatellia bacterium
TTGTAAAACTTGGCCTTGTAAGAGGTGCTTTCATTGCTTGATGTGCTGCTCTAGCTTTGTCATACATCTTCTTGGATTCTGTCAGTTCTACCTTTGCGTCTACCTTTTTTCCTTGCAGATTAAGAGCTTCTCCTAATCCCTTCTTGATCTCGGCTGTGTATACCAATTGAGAAGTTCCTAGCTCTTTTGAAAGCTCTATAGCTTTTCTATAGTTGTCCTCTGATGTTTTATAGTCTTCCAAAAGCCCATGAATTTTTCCCTTGTAGATAGACATTGCTAGCAAATCCTCTTTTTGAGCCATAGGATCTTTTGAACTAAAGTTTTTGGCTTTCTCTAATAGATTTAATGCTTCTTCTTTCTTTCCTTGTGAAGCTTTTATTGTTGCTAGAAAGGTGTAATAGTCTATTCTGTATGCAGGTACATCATATTGATCACAAATCGATATTGCATGCCTGATATATGCTTCTGCTACATTTGGCATCTTCATCTTGTCAGCAGTTACACCTTGAAAACCTGCAAACCTAGCTGCGAAAGCTGCAAGCCTTCTATTTCCTTCTTCGTTCTTTAAGCTCTTTTTCAACCCTTCCAAACCATCAGTAAATGCCAATGTGTCATCATCAGTCATTTCAATGCGATTGTTGGTTCCCACACTTAGAGGAGTTAGAATGACATTTCCAGCATCTATCTGAGAAAAGATTTTGATACTTTGATCATTCAACACTACAGAATTTGGAATATTTCCTTCTCCATAAGCAAGTTGACTGCTAATGAAGATTAAGCCAGCTTGACATAACTTATAACCTGCATCATTTGAAACCTTCAAAAACTCTTCTACTTCGCTTTTTGCCTCTTTGTACCTGAAGCCTTTAAAGTAAAACCTAGATAAGACAGTTGCATTGTAGGCAACTTCTACATCAGCACCATTTTGCTTAAAGATGGCTTTTGCTCTTTCTAGCTTTGGTATGTACTCACCAAAGTTATCTATAGCTGGAACTCTGTCTATTTCACTTCTTGTTCTTCTAGCTTCTAAAAGAACTCCTGCTTTGTTCAAAGACAGATTGCTGTAATAACTGACCAGATCGACACCAAGACGATCTCCAGTCTTTTGCAACATTGCATCAGCCAAACCTTTGGCTTGTGAAAGATAGCTTTGTGCAGCAGCGTTGTCGTACTTCATCAAACTAGTTAAATACTGATCGATGTTTTCATCTATCAGATCATAACGGGTCCTTTCTACTTTGAGATTCTTTGTCTTCTCTATTCTCTTTAGCTGGTTATCGCAGTTTGAGCCTGTAAGTGCACAGTAAATCTTATAGTCTTCTACTGCTTGGTCTAGAAGCATCAGCTTTTCTGCTGCTGTTGCCCTTGTCAGATAGGCTATACTGTCATTCGCGTTAGACTTGATCTTTTCTGAAGCATCTTCAAACGCCTTTGCAAGTTTGACTGGGTCAACTTCACTATTTACTACCTCTATTGCCTTCACTTCTGCAATCTTTTCTTCTTTTACTCTGTCAGCAGCTTCTTTTATCTGTTTCATTTCTATATCGCGAGAATAGACGACATAGAACATTATCCCCAAAATACCAATTGCTAGAATCACTGCTGCTACTTTTAGGTAATGTCTTGCACCCTTCGTTTGAACTTCTTCTATCTTAATCTTTTCTGTCTTAACTTCTTCGGTTTGGCTTGCATTGTTGATGCTTGGCTGCTCTGTTTCTGCTTTTACAAGTGCTGTTTCAATAACACTCTCTTGCTTATCTGCACTGCCTTCTTCTTTTTCTACTTTTTCTACCTTCTGACTTTCCTTTTTAGCTTCTTTTTCATTATCAGCTTGATCATTGACTGTCTTTTTCTGATTAGGAGCCATCATTCCATAAACTACTCTGGACTCATCTAGTAACTCTGCATAAAGAGGATAATAGTGCTCTAGCTTCTCAAAACATTCTATGCAATAGGCTATATGGATATGAAAAAAATGTCTCTCTATAGCACTTGCTGATGCTGACAATGCATACTTAAAGTCTTCTACATCTACGTGATAACGCATTATCTTTCTTAGCTTTATCTTATGTGTCAATTTCAGTGCTTCATATTTAGAAAGTGTCTCTACTTTTATACCTTCTTTTGTCTTTCCTTCTATTTCTACTGGCTCATCTTCTTCCAGTTCCCATAATTGACACTCAAAGTCTGTCAGCAAGTCTGGTGTTGCACCTATTAAGAAGTCTTCAAATATAGGATATTTTTTCTCTTCCATATTTTTTGATGATTGCCCTGAAGGTGAAAATTTGACGAGCCGATTGTATCACAAAGCTAACCATAAACATCAAGTTTTTATTGCTTATGCACAACTACAAACAGAGATAGACCTATAAGGTAGGGTTTTACAGTAGCCGGTTGCCTCACTACTTAGGGTGATCACCCCATCTACCTATGGTCAATACTTCATTTCTGGTCTAAAACTGTTATAAGTTTCAAGAATGTTTGCTCAATCTTATTTTATACGTATCGGTAAAAGGCTTGAGGAGAATCAAAGTTGTCTCAACATGAGACAAATCTGGCTCGACTTGAGACAACTATTGGCTCTGAGCCAGCAATTGATGCCTGTCAGTGAGCGATAAACGGCTACAACTTGAGCCAACATATGGCTGCAACTGAGCCAATTTTGGGTCAAGTTAAGGCAACTGTTGTTTGATCTCGCCAGAGTGTGTTAATTAAGCGTCTTAAAAGTAGTCAAATAGATTTATGAGTGTCTCAAGTTGAGCTATAAATGTCTCACTCGGAGCCACTACTTGTCTCACTCAGAGTCATTCATCGCTCACTGACAGCCATTAACGGCTCTCTTGCAGACATAGATAAGATCACTTTCTGCCACTCATTGCTCGACTGATATCAAAAGTAGTTAAGTCATTTAGATTTGATTAAGAAATTTATACAGAACTAACTTTTCAAAGTTGTGTAATTAACATTTCTCTTTCGGAAATGACCAAAAATGGAAAAGTTTCTGGAAAAATTTGCTGTGCCTGTGACCTAAGTCACCGTCTCTTAGTTCTTTTTTAACATAGACTTTCCTTAAAAGATACGGAGGTGCAAAATGGCTACAGTTTCTATAAATCTTGATCTGAAGCAGACTGTTGGTAGCACAATCGAAAGCTATCCTACTTCACTGGAAGTTTTTGAAAAGTTTGGAATTGACTACTGTTGTGGTGGCAAAAAAAGCTTAGAAGAAGCATGTTTAGAGCGTGGCATAGAGCCGGAAAAACTAATGAGTGCTATTGATAAAGCCAATGCTGCAAGTAACTCCACATTCCAAGACTCGATAGATTGGACTAAGGCATCACTTCGAGAACTGATAGGCTACATAATTGCAAAACACCATACATATACTCTTTCAGAGATAGAAAGACTTGGTAGACTGAGTGAAAAAGTTGTCTCTGTCTATGCAGAAAAGCAACCGAGTCTTTACAGAGTACAAGAGCTGTTTTTAGAACTAGCAGAAGATCTAAAACCACATCTGATGAAGGAAGAGAATATACTATTTCCTTACATTAGAAGACTTGAAGAAGAGGCCAAACTGCCAATAGCTTTTTTTGGTTCTGTAACAAATCCCATACAGATGATGGACACTGAACACGAAAAGGCGGGAGCTATTTTGAAAGAGCTGAAACACTTGACCCAAGACTACACTCCACCACCAGATGTATGCTTTACATACAAAAGATTCTTTGATGGCCTGAAAGAGTTTGAGGCTGACCTACATCGACATATAAATCTAGAAAGCAACATTCTCTTTCCAAGAGCTATTAGGCTTGAAGCAAGCTATAGAGTTTTAGTGTAGTAACTAATAGCCTTCTATATCTGCATACTCTATGAGGCGTTGTAAGTCAGGTATGGTAACTGTCCGACCTTCTACTTTTATCAGGCCATCGTGTTGCAATCGACTCATTGCTCTTGACACAACTTCCCTTACCGAACCTACTTGAGAAGCGATCTGGTGGTTTGTCAAGCCAAGTTCAAAAGATGGACTATGCTGTGAGAATTCTTCTTTCAACTTGGCTTGCTGTATCAGAAGTCGTGCAATACGCTGGCCTACTTCGCGAAGTGATAGAAACTCTATGGTCTCTGCACACTGGCGTAGCCTCTTAGAAATTACCGACAGAGCAGAGATTGCTATTTGTGGATGTTGCAGGCAAAGGTTTAGCACATCATTCTTTTCAATGTAAAGAAGCGTTGAATCCTCATTTGCTATAACGGTTGATGGATAGAGGCCACCATCAAAGACAGGGATTTCAGCTATTGTAGAGCCTGTGCGTTCTACATGAATAACCTGTTCCCTTCCTTCAGGATTTATTCGCACAGCACGAACAGAGCCTTTTGCTACTACAAAAAGCCCTTTTGCTTGAGCACCTCCAAAAAATATCACTTCTCCACGTTTGTAGCGTTTTTCGAAAGCCCGTTCAGAAAGAGCTTCTAGATACTTTATCTCCAATTTTCTAAAGAGCTGGGTTTTTTTTATAGCTTCTACTTTGTTTATTGACATCTTTCCTAGCCTTGAAGTTGTCTGGGCACTTTCGCAAACCCACTCAGAGTTTTCTCTAGATGAGGTTGTATCGCCATTCTGAATTAGACTTTTATCACACAATTTTCAACAAAAGCTCAAAGCTACAGAAGCGTCAAGGAAGTTTTCAATAGAACTTTGAGCTGTCTTGCCAATTCCAACTTCTACTAGTTTAATGGCAGTAGAACAGGTTTTGCTTCAAAACCAGCACTGTTTTTAACAACAAGTTCAATGGACTGCTCATCGCGCAGCATTTTTGGAAGGGTAACCACAACACGATCTCCAAACTTAGTTTTGATACTTCTGTCGGTTAAAACTTTCAACTTCACACCATTTGCTGTAATTAAAGGATTTAGACCCAACCCAAGACCAATAAAGCGTATCTCTTCTACCAATCCAGCTTCATTACGTAAGCGTTTAATAGTAGTCAAAACAGGAGCAAGCAGTCTAAAGTCTAAGCTATTGCTAACACGCTTACTATCCTCTACTTTGATCTCTGCACCAGTCTCCCCATCTTCCGCTAAAGCCTCTTTTGGAATCTCTACTTGGAGTTGGTTAGAGTTTATAAAACTTGTACTCAATTGCATCTGACCCTTTTGTGAAGAGAGAAAGACTAAAGAAGCTGGTGTAAAGTTTTCACCATAAAGAACCAGTGAAGTAGGCTTATCTACTCCGACTACACTATTTTTAGAAAGTGTTCTAAGCAGGAGTTCAGGAGTTGCAGTCATGCCATCCGAGACAATCACTTGGAATGACTGTACATCAGCTCTTCTTCCATCTGTAACATAAGCAACAAATATACCTTTTCCAGGCTCTACAGCCTTTAGTTGAAGGCTATTTGGGCCTACAAGAGTGTTGGCTAGGCGTGAAGCAAAAGAAAGGAAAAGGAATCCATATGTTACAGGTCTGTTCTGTTGAGAAGTTGAAGCAAAGTTGAGTCTTACACGCTCCTTCAACCTCAACTCCATATCGCCAATCTGACCTACGAATTTGGGAGCCTGCTCTGGTTCTTCAGTACTGCTGTCAACAACTCTCATTGAGTAGACAGAGCGTTTGACTTGTCCAGCAACAAACTGAATATTATTACCATTTCTGACAGTAAATACCTCAGATATACTAACAAAAAAGACTGCAACTCCTTGATTTTGTGCTGTGATGTCCCAGACCACTACAGCAGGATTTTCAGAAGGTAGAACGTCTATTTTCACAGATGCAGCACGTTGCATCTGCTTGCGACTCTCTTTCTTATCTTCGAGCACAACTCGTGGAGTGACTGCAATCACACCAGCAAAGTAGGGATCATTTTCAGGATCAGAAAAACTGAATCTGACTCGGATTTTTTCACCAACCTTGATCGTCTGTGTGAGTGGGCTGATATCGATCACGGGTGGGCTGTTGGTGAGCGAACTGGATGCAGAGATCTTGCTGTAGTCACCCGATGTTCTGGTCTCTGTAGCCAAGATCTGCGTACTGCTTGAAAGCATTACAGGAAAGTTAGTATCTGTTTGAAGATTGCTTGGAGAGACAGTGCTTGGCAAAACTTTTGTTGAAAAGTCAAAGCCTTGTGCAAAAGCTTTGTCTATCGATAGAAAAATTATTATTGAAAGTAGTATAGAAAGTCTCACAGTTTTATAAATACACATCTCTAATACCCCATTTTCACAAAATAGCTGAATGATAACAGAAAAAATGGCTTCAAAATGCAACTTTATCCGTGTTAGCCTCCAGACCAACAAGAGTATAAATTCTCTAGACTTTATATTGATATAGCAACTCTTTTGGATGTATAGTATTGGGGTGAATGAAAGCAATAAGACACAGCGCCTCCGCATCAGCGGTATTTTCATTCCCAAGAAGTGCTTTGCATCCTTGAT
Organism: Blastocatellia bacterium; assembly: GCA_016789295.1. Classification (GTDB taxonomy): domain Bacteria; phylum Acidobacteriota; class Blastocatellia; order Chloracidobacteriales; family JADJPF01; genus JAEUQL01. The sequence goes on from JAEUQL010000083.1 coordinate 6,430, forward strand.
ATTCCTTTGTGGCGACAAACTCGGAACGGCTATTCGTATTGATCGACCTAAAATGCTCATAGGCCGAGACAGCGAGGTTGTAGACATAGCTCTAGACGACGATGTTGCATCACGGGTGCACGCTCAGATATTTACACTAACCTCTGATGATGGAGAAAAACAGTTCTGGTTTTCCGATCTGGGTAGCACAAATGGAACGCTGCTCAACGGTATTCTTCTGGCTAAACAAGACCCTAAACAACTTCGAGATGGAGACAAGATAAAGATAGGCCGTCAGCTTTTCAAATTTGCTCTTCTTGATGAACTTGAAGTAGAGTACCAGGAACGAGTACACGAACTGATAGTACATGATGATCTTACTGGACTGCTAACACGCAAAAGCTTTGCTTTTGAGCTTGAGCGAGAACTAGTTCGCTCTCAACGCCATCGCCACGAGTTTTGTATCTTGATGATGGATATAGATTTTTTCAAAAAGGTCAATGATACTTACGGTCATTTGATTGGTAGTGAAGTGCTACATCTGACAGCCAAAGTCATACAAAGAACTTTGCGTGACTCTGATGTAGTTGCCAGATATGGTGGGGAAGAGTTCATTGCACTCCTTCCAGAAACTGCAAAGCATAAAGGCATAGAAGCAGCCGATAGAGTCAGAGAAGCTATGGAGAAATATAGATTTCCTGCCTCACTACACGACCCCGAAGCGTTTATAAATATCACTATAAGTATTGGTGTAGCAGAATTTCCAAGCGACAAACTCAACTCTACAGCACTTATAGAAGCGGCTGATCAAGCACTTTATGAAGCAAAGCAGACAGGAAGAAACCGTGTCTGCATCTTCAAAAATTCCTGATAGTTCAGTCTCTACAGTAACGAGAAGTTTCAGTAGAAATAACTGGGAAAGAGTCATCAAGAACAACTTCATAGTTTATATCTACTCTATTTCCATCCTCATCGACTCCATATCCTTGAGCATAGAACTGTCCAAACCAATCTTCTATACTACGCCCAGTCATTCTGATCTCAATGCGATATCTTGCATAGCTGCTTGGTCGGCTAGAATCTACAAAAGAACCTACAGGCACTCTTCTGCCAGAAAAAGATACTTTATCAGCATTGAGTTTCTGCCATCTTATGGGGAAACCTCCTGTTTCTTGCAGTATTAGATCAAATTTATAAATATAACCGTTGGAGATCTGTATTCTAGATCTATTTTTGACACTAGCTACTACCTTGGAAGTTGTATGACGAACAGGCTTTGCTTTCGGTTCAGACATATTTGTATTGTCAGTGCCTGAACTTGGAATAGTTGAAGAGATAGTTGAAGAACTGCTATTGTTTGGAGTATTAGAGATAGAAGCAGTAGTTGGCTGAGAAGTTTTCTTCGAAGGAAAATTTTGGTCTGTAGTTTGAGTAGGTGTTGAGCTACTAGTAGTTTTTGAGCTTACAGAAGCTGTTGTTCTACTGCTTGTGACAGAAGGATCTACTGTTTTGGAAGTTTTTGCCTGCCCGGTTGTTGAATTACCAAGATCTTCTTTCTTGGAAAGATTAGGTTCTACTACTTCCTTGTCATCCTTATTGTTATTACTATTTTTATTGTCTACTTTTGCTGTTCTTGATGATGTTACTTTTTTGCTAGAAGTATCTGGATCAGGTATAACCTGAATTTCTGTCTCCTCTGAGATTTCCTGTGCCAATTCTACATCTTCTATTTGGCTAACTTCTGTGGAATCGGTTCCCTGCTGCTTGGAAGGTTTGGTAAAGCTATAAACACCAAACATAGATATCAGAATAATCATCGTGGCAGCAAGAGTAGTTACCAACTTTCTATCTTTACCTGCGTAGCCTACTATAGCAGCTTGTGTTAAAGCAGCACCAGTAATGGCAGCAACTTCTGGCTTGATCTCTTGTGTCCTAGCAGCAGATTCACTCTTAGAAAGAGAGCTTTCTGCTACTTCCTGACTGTAAGAAAGCGATTGAGAGACAGATGGTGTTTCTACTATCAATTCATCTCGCATCGTATTAATAAGTTGCAGTGCTATTCCATGGACAGGGCAATTGCTATTTGTGGCAGGATAGTATTTGTTGCATATGAAGCAATGTGCAGCAGCAGGGCTGTCCGATGCTGGTAGATCAATCAACTTTGTACCGTCTTTGGTGCAGAACTGAACCTGGTCTGTGTAGTCTTTCCGGCATACAGGACATTTTTTCATAATACTTCCCCTCCTCATTCTTAAACCTTGTCACAGTGAAGATTGGCTACAAGTTCTTCTGAGTTTTAAAGACAGAGCTTTTTCCAACAACTTTTGTGCCAGATAAGATAGTGAGAGAAAAACCAGAACTGGTTGTATCTATCTTCTTAAAGATCAGTAGTAGCCTCATCAGAAACACCGGATTTATCTATACTATATCGTGTGCACTTCTGCACCATTTCGTATACTATCCAAAATTCTTACAAAGCAGCAGCAAAGTGGACAAAGCTCTCGTGTGGAATGTTTATCACACTGTTGTCTAGCCAATACTGCTGTACAAGACAGTGTCTTTCTGCAAGCGTATCAAGTAGATCGGATATTTGGGAAGAGGCATTATCTGGCATAGTTTTTATACCCTTTTCTCTAATTTGCCTAACAGACTGAGCTGACCAACGTGGAAGTTTCAAGATCACTTCCTTTAGAAGAGATGCTAGACTCTCTTGATCCAATCCTATTCGAAGACGCTCCCAATCTACTCTCAAATAGCTTGGGAGGTTGTGTGTCAACTGTCCAAGCAGGTTTATACTCATAGGGTGACCTTCTGTACGTTCTGCTATAAATGCAGCCTCTTTGGCTGATAACTGATAGTTGTGAGCTTTAAGGAAGTACTGAAGAATATCTTCTACATCAAAGCGTAGGTCTAGTTTAGTTAAGGTAGCACTTCTGTTTCCTAATCTAGTTCCACGACGAAGATTAGCGGGTTTGCGACTGGCAACCACTACTTTGGTAAAAGCTGGTAGGTTGTCGATCATCTGTTCAAGAAGGGTGATAATAGCTTCTGACTTGGCTACAACCTCAAAGTTATCGAATATCATTGAGCTTATAGCAAGATCGTGAAGAGCAATTAGCACCAACTCTAATGCTTGTTTAGAACTAGAAAACAAACTATTTTCTGTTATTGTTTTGCCACAGATAGACTGCAATAGGTTCTGTAAAAAAGAGAGTGGATCTCTGTCAGCTTCATCCAGAGTCAACCACCTAATCGAATGACCTTCACGATTTGCCAAGGCTGCAAGTGTTGTGGTTTTTCCATAACCACTTTCAGCCTCTATGATTACAAGAGGTAGGTCAAAGACGCTTGAAAAGAAATTTTTCAAGTATGCCCGCTCTAGAGCCAAAGGATGAGAAAGAGCGCGGCAGTACTTGATAGTATTATCTAGCAAGCTCTTGATCCCTTCTCTGGAATAGCTACATTAAAAATCTTCCAGTCTGGCCAGCAGTTAATCTTATCGCTCGTACTGTTCCAATTTTCTGTAAAGAGTTTTGCGTCCAATACCAAGTATACTGGCAGTTTTGGTTTTGTCGCCTTTTGTGAAATTTAGTGTCTGTTCTATTATTCTGCGCTCTATCATTTCCAGAGGAGTTCCAAGCTCTATCTCTATGCTGCGTCGTTCATTGAGACCAATAGAGACAGAAGCCAATACTTCTTCTGGCAAGTCATCGACTGTTATAACTCTACCTTTTGCAAGAATTAAAGCTCGCTCGATTATATTGCCAAGCTCTCTTACATTTCCAGGCCAATTGTAGCTCTTCAGGGCTTGCAGTGCAGCATCCGAAATGCCAGTAATAAACTTGCCATTTCTCTTCTTGTATAGATCAATGAAGTGCATTGCTAGCAGTGGGATGTCTTCTCTGCGTTCTCTAAGTGCTGGAAGTCGGATAGGATAGACATTAAGTCTGTAGTAGAGGTCAGCACGAAAACGACCCTGCTCTATGGCCTCCTTCAGCCCAACATTTGTAGCTGCAATGATGCGCACATCAACTTTTAGGCTTTCATTGCTTCCTACACGAGTAAAAGTCCCATCTTGTAGTACTCTGAGAAGTTTTACTTGTGCCGCAGGACTCATCTCGGCTACTTCATCGAGAAAGAGTGTGCCAAGGTTGGCCTCTTCAAACTTCCCTATTCTTCGACTACGAGCATCGGTAAACGCTCCTCGCTCGTGTCCAAAAAGCTCGGACTCCATAAGGTTTTCAGGGATTGCACCACAATTGACTTTGACGAAAGGGGCGGATCGGCGTGAAGAGTTTTCTTGTATCAATTTTGAAAGTAGCTCTTTTCCTGTTCCTGACTCACCTTCTATCAGTACAGTCGTGTTTGTATCTGCTACATTGAGTGCCATTTCGATGGCCTGGCGTAGCTTCTCACTCGACCCAACCATCAAACCATCTATCTGCATATCTTTTAATTCGCCTCTTAACCTAAAAATCTCTGCAGATAGTTGTTCACGTTCCATAGCTATTGCTATTTGG
>JAEUQL010000840.1 GCA_016789295.1 Blastocatellia bacterium
TCCTCGCGTTTCATCTCTTCTAAGGTAATATCTTCGTGTAGGCGCATGCTTGCACCAAGACCTGGTAGATCGACAATGCGCAAATAGCCCTTCATAAGTAGATCTGAATTGCCATTGTCAGAAACAGACGGTCTAATCTTTATAGTTGCAGTCTTTACAAGGCGAACTTTTCTATCTGTAGAATCTTCTCGCAAGAAGTTCCTTAGAGAAGGATCTGTTAAAGGGAAAGATTCTGAACTCAACCCACCATTTCTGTATGCTTCTATATTATTTTGGTAAGCCTCTATGAAGTCCTGGATTATTCTCTGATAATCAGCTTTCTCTGTTTCACTAAGGTCTTGAGAAGCACCTACACGCTGTCTTCTCTCTCTTAACTCTCCAATGGTTCTATTAGCCATCATTCTTTCTTGATTATTAGTAATATCAAATTGCTGTATTGCGGCTGAATTACAGAGTATACGAGCACGATTTATAAGTTCCTCTCGTGTTAGATAAACAAAAGAGACGCTTTCTTCCTCATCTCTACTCGTCAACTGCTCAATATAGATTATAGTTCCCGTTATCGCTGCTCCAGTGCCAGCAGGAAGTATGTTACGTCCTAACAGAGCATTTATGAGTGTACTTTTGCCATAACCAGAGCCACCAAAAAAGACAAGTGTATATGTACGTTGATTTAGAATCTTTTTTGCTTGCTCAATATGAGACTTTGCTTGCTGCAAATCAGAGCTTCCCAAAAAGCTTTCACATTCATCAATTACTGTTTGCAACTTTATCCACTTCTCAACCTGTTCTTTAGAGACGTGTGGCATCTCTGCAAGTGACTGACGCAAATCTTGATAATTACTACTCATTTGGAACCTCCTTATTTTTGTTTACTGATCAGAAAGTTGATGCCTATCTTCTTTCTGCCTCGGTTTTTAAGCAAACCCTACAAATACCCTTAACATTTTCAGCATTATTTCCAGCATTTATGTTTAGGTAACGAAAACCTTCTACATCTACAAAAAAATTGGCTATTTTCCGAATATTTTGGTGCAGCTTTACTCGATTTTGAACATTAATAAGTGAAAGAAGTTTCTTTGAAATATCTGAATCCTCTGTCTGATACACTAACTTGTCTGCTTCTGGCTTTTGTTCATCAAGAAGATATATAGACATTAACTCATAACCATTCATCCGTAGCACCTTACGCATTAAGATGGAAAGTTTACCTATAAGATCTCTTAATGGATTGAAAGCAGACATTTCAAGAAAGTAGGATTGCAAAAGTAGCTCTGCTCTAAACAGAGTATTAAGCCAAGAGAGGTTAGTATTTATTTCTTCAGTAATTGCATAGTTCGTCGATAGCTTTTTAAGCTCCGAAGTTATTTTGTTTAATTCTGTCTTGAAAACACCTTCAAGTTCCTCAAGCTCTAATGCTTCTATAATATCTTGATGACGTTTTTCTTTAAGGTTTCTAATTACATTGTCCCAATCCCTCAATATAGAGACAAGTTCCAGTCTAATATACT
>JAEUQL010000841.1 GCA_016789295.1 Blastocatellia bacterium
TTGTAAGAGCTAAGGGTTTGGCTGAAGAAATGTTGCAAAAGACTGGAGATCGTCTTGGTGTCGATCTAGTCAGTTACTATAGTGATCTGCCTTTGAGCAAAGTAGTAGTTCTTTTAGAAGCTAGAAAGATAAGAAGTGAAATAGACAAACTTCCAGCTATAGACAACTTTAGCCAATACATACCAAAGCTAGAAAGAGCAAAAACTATATTCAAAGAAAATTCTGCTGATGCAGAAGTGGCTTACAATGCAGCCATTCTATCTAGGTTTTATGTTAAAGGCTTCAAGCACGAAGAGGCAAAAAGAGAAGTAGATGAGTTTTTGCAACCTTCAGTAGATGCTAGCTATAAGTTATGTCAAGCAGGGTTGATTTGGGTTAACAGTCAACTTGCTCATATAAACGGAAATATTCTAGATTCCATGTCTCTCAATGAGAAAAGCCTTGAAGTCTTTTCTCAAATAGACTCAGGCAATATCAAGTTGGCTCCTTTGATGGTTGGGGTAGAGTATCAGATTGAAACGACAGACAATGACTCATTGGCATTTACTAATGGTTTGGAAGGGTTAAAGAAGAGCGTAAAGAGGGAAGAGGGAAATAAGAGACTTGCAGCTTTTGCATCTAGGTTTGCAGGTTTCCAAGGTGTAACTGCCGACAAGATGAAGATGCCAAATCTGGCAGAAGCCTACATCAAGTATGCAATATCAATCTGTGATCAACATGATGTACCTGCATACAGAGTAGACTATTACACTTTTCTAGCAACACTGAAAGCTTCAAGTGAAAAAACAGAGGAAGCATTGAGTCTATTAGAGAAAGCAAAAAGCTTTGGGTCAAAAGATTATATGGCTCAAAAAGAGGATTTGTTAGCAACATCCATTTACAAAGGAAAAATTCATGGGCTTTTAGGAAATTACGAAACATCAGAGGCTAGTTACAGAGAAGCCTTAGAACTTTCAAAAGAGCTAGGAAGAAATCAGTTGATATATACAGCAGAGATAAGAAAAGGATTGGGAGAAGCTCTACAAAAGCAAGGAAAAAAGGTAGAAGCCAAAAAAGAACTCATAGAATCTAAGAAGATGTATGACAAAGCTAGAGCAGCATATCAATCAATGAAAGCACCTCTTACAAGACCGAGCTTTACAAATAAGTCTGTAGAGGAACTTCTAGATCTAGTTGAGGTTAGATAGAGAAAAAATCAAAGGAGTACATAAACTACCCTTTCTGAAGAGGCTCTTTTCAGCGATGAAAGGAGTGTATTTTGGGAGTTGTTCATCAATGCTCTCATAGTAAAACTCAAAATGATCAATGCTCATCATCTCTTGAGGAGGCAAGTTAGTTAAGTCTACAAAATAGCTAGTTCCTGATTGAGCATTGAGTATTATTGGCTCTTCTAAGCCTTGAATTACAAGAGCTTGTCCAGATGTTAGATCGATTTTGCTAGCTGGTGTTCCAACTTGTCTATCAAATGGAAGAACTCTTCCATCTTCACTTGTAAACT
>JAEUQL010000842.1 GCA_016789295.1 Blastocatellia bacterium
CAAGACTTTCCATTGACGGTTTACTACGCTTTTAAGCAGTCTGAAGAAGAAGAATCCGACATAGAATCAAAAAGTAAAAGCAATAAAGAGAGTTCCCGGTCTTCAACAGGCTGGGAAACAATGCTTGAAGGCTTAATCAAAGCAGGCTTCTCAATAAATGGCACTTGGCCAATGAGAACAGAGCTTGCTAATCGCAGTGTTGGACTTGGAACGAATGCTCTTGCGTCATCAATAGTTCTTGTCTGTCGTGCACGACCCGAAACGGCTGCCGTTGCAACTCGAAGAGAGTTTCTTTATGCCTTAAAGAAAGAACTTCCAAACGCATTGAGGGCTTTGCAACACGGCAATATAGCCCCAGTAGACTTAGCCCAAGCTGCAATAGGTCCTGGAATGTCGATATTTTCACGCTACAGCAAAGTAGTAGAATCTGACGGCTCACCAATGTCTGTTAAGGTAGCTTTGCAACTGATAAATCAGACTCTTGATGAGGTACTTTCTGAACAAGAGAGCGAATATGACGCAGATACACGCTGGGCGTTGGCTTGGTACGAACAGTTTGGCATCAATGAAGGCTCTTATGGAGATGCCGAAACACTTTCAAAGGCTAAAAATACCTCTGTTGATGGAATGGTAGAAGCCGGGATTGTAGTTTCGCGCTCTGGGAAGGTGCGACTACTCAAACGCGAAGAACTCCCCGAAGATTGGTCACCCAGCACAGACAATAGATTGACCGTTTGGGAGGTTACTCAACACCTAATACAGATTCTCTCACAAAAAGGAGAGCAGGGAGCAGCCCAACTGCTTACAAAGATTGAGAAACAAAGCTCAAGCTTGGGAGAAATAGCCCGTGATTTGGCCTATAGACTCTATACTACATCGGAAAAGAAGAAATGGAGTGAAGAAGCACGTTCTTACAACAGTTTAGTAGTCTCTTGGCCTGAAATAAAACGCTTAACTTCACAATTTGAAGGCTCAGCCCCAGAACAAAAGAACCTGTTTTAATAAATTAAGCTCTTTCTATAAGAGACAATACGCATTACTTATTGGCTATATGACTATCTCTTATAAAGAAAAGCCATTATTTCATAGAGAATGAGTATTTTCTATAAAACAATGGCCTTTCTTTATAAGAAAAAGAGCTAGAATCAACAGCTTTTGAGCTTAACTTATCAACCTCATTTCTGAGAGAGCCAACGTTCAAGGTCAGAAACATCATTGAAATCGAGAAGGCTTTCTGCCAGAGCTTCGAGCTTCTTTATGGAAAGAGCTTCTATCTTCGACTTCATCGCCTTTGTTATCGCTCCAAACTTCTTGTTGAGAAGGCGCATTACAACATTTAACCCTTCTTCCTTGCGACCTTCCTTGTGACCTTCCTTGTGGCCTTCTTCCTTGGCAATCTTTTCAAAACTAGTAATGTATGGCATAGGCTCTCCTACTATCTTTCTTGTCTCTTCT
>JAEUQL010000843.1 GCA_016789295.1 Blastocatellia bacterium
TAGCGTAAAGCTCATAAGGTCGATTCTCAATCTGCTTGTTAAGTGTTGTAACTACATTTGTTGAGATAAGATTATGCCTACGGCTTGCCCCTGTCATAGCAAAAATTTCACCATCAAAGTATTCACTTTTATATTCGGCTTTGCGTTCTATAGATAAGTACTCTTTAGGAGTAAATTTAGGTTTAGGTTGCAATGACATAATTACTTCCTTCCAGATAATTACTGGCAGTTGATGGTGATGAAGTAGTTGCTACACTCCTTGCACCTATAAAAATCCACGAAAATGCTTTTATAGATGCTCCTTTTCAAAATACTATCTGTAATACACTCTCCATTCTAATAATTGCTGTAGTAATGGGTGATAGAGTTCCCTACCTCTTAAACTTTCTATCGATCCTCTTTGACTTTTGGTGGCTTACACCTTTTAAGCATCTCAGGAACTGAAATATTGACACCTGGAAGATTGTTCCACGCAGGATCTTCAGGTCTTACCCGCGCCATATATGCCCAATGTGCAGTGAGTGTGTCTTTGCCAGACGACATCTGCATTTCAAAGGTAAAGCTAGCATTCTGCTCTCTAACAAGACCTATTCCAATCGTTGTAGATGAAGAGTTCCTGGCAGGAATAAATGTCAAATGCACATTTCCTTCTGGAGTAATGGTTCCGAGCATAGTGAAGCATACCGGACGTGGCTCCTGCTCTCGTCCAGAATCGTCCATCACTGCTGTAGCCGAAACACCCCAGAAGTAGCCTTGCTGATATCCAGTGATATGCCAAACAGTCTGATCAACAATCCAACTAAGGCTGTTGTCATCTACATCAAGCTGTAAAGCTGGTAAGCCGTCGGTCTGAACGTACCAATAAGTGTCTTGTAGCCAACTCCAATCAGAGCTTGAATAAACCATTTCTATTCTCCTAACTTATTTTTAATCTCACTTATTTTTTTCAGTTCAAAAGTAAGAAACCAGCCACATCTGTGCAGTCCATATATCCCAGCTAAAACCTGTGCAGCAGTTCTAAGAAAGGTATTTCTGTTCCAAAGTAGATCGTAGTTTGTAACATTTGCTGTTAGTGATTTTACTTCTACTGGATAGCGAGCAAGTATCTTTTTTACCTCTGCAAGAGTATAAGCCTTAGTACCTAAACTCTCAAGGTGGTGATAGAGTATTGACGAAATAGTTCTGAAAGGTCTGCCTTTGAAAAGTCCGTGATAGAGATAGCGATAAAAACTATATAGAGAATGTCGGTTGTATATCATTATCTTTATCTCTCCACCTATCTTTGTAACTCTTATAATCTCTTCAAGAGCTTTTATTGTGTTTGGCGTGTGGTGTATTACGCCCCAGGAGTATACCAAATCAAAACTGTTGTTTGGATAAGGAATATTTTCAGCATCCCCTACTTTGACATCCTCTGCACTAAGGCCATAGACTTTGAGCCGATTTTTAACG
>JAEUQL010000844.1 GCA_016789295.1 Blastocatellia bacterium
CGCGTCTTCAATTCCGAGTAGTTCGTATGAAAGATCTTTCAAATGTACCCTACTTGGTAGATGTCGTTTAGTTTCAATCCGCTAACAATCGCGTCTTCAATTCCGAGTGTATAAAACGCAAGGAAGGTATGAACTGGCAAAACATTTGTTTCAATCCGCTAACAATCGCGTCTTCAATTCCGAGGCCTTGATCATCGGATTGTTTTTAGCGTACTAAGGAGGCGGTAGTTTCAATCCGCTAACAATCGCGTCTTCAATTCCGAGATGGGCAAGAGTATAGCCGCTTTTGCATCACCTATGATTTCGTTTCAATCCGCTAACAATCGCGTCTTCAATTCCGAGGGAGACAAGGAGAGCTATGAAAAAGATATGCGCCGCCATCAGTGCGTTTCAATCCGCTAACAATCGCGTCTTCAATTCCGAGAACACTGGCCGAGCATAGGCCAGTTGCATGTTTGCCTGTTCGAGTTTCAATCCGCTAACAATCGCGTCTTCAATTCCGAGTTGCCGTGCTAGGAAAATGTTTCGATGGAGTGATAGAAGAGTTTCAATCCGCTAACAATCGCGTCTTCAATTCCGAGTTATTTTCTGCGATTGATTAACCCTAACAATTTTATGTGTTTCAATCCGCTAACAATCGCGTCTTCAATTCCGAGCATAGCTGTGGATGACTATTTCGTGATGGAGAGAGCTGGCCGTTTCAATCCGCTAACAATCGCGTCTTCAATTCCGAGCATTATAATAGAAGGGAGTGATAACAATGGCTAAAACAACGAGTTTCAATCCGCTAACAATCGCGTCTTCAATTCCGAGATCAGATTGTGATAGATCGGAAGCAGATCTCGTACATTGCTGGTTTCAATCCGCTAACAATCGCGTCTTCAATTCCGAGAGAGAAAACAGAAGTCAACACGGAAACGCGAAAAAACGAAAGTTTCAATCCGCTAACAATCGCGTCTTCAATTCCGAGAATCTCTGCCTAACTGTAAAGCTAACTCTCGTTCTGTATCAATCGTTTCAATCCGCTAACAATCGCGTCTTCAATTCCGAGGGAGTTAATCCCGATTTATAGCAATTCGCAGATTTTCACCGTTTCAATCCGCTAACAATCGCGTCTTCAATTCCGAGGAGGATTTAGCAGAAAAAGCATCTGATCTTGAAGATCTGCGTTTCAATCCGCTAACAATCGCGTCTTCAATTCCGAGGGTGGGGGTCGTAAGTTATTGATTACAAAGGGCTATTTTGCCTGTTTTGGATAACCTACTTTTTGCCTTCGGTTTTTTGGTAAGTATTAAGTCCTACGTGCCTATCAATTTTTTTATTCTATTGTCAAGCATACTAAGCGTTTATAGCTTTTTGGATAATACCCCACTCTTTTTGGGTTATTTGGGGTTATCTACATGC
>JAEUQL010000845.1 GCA_016789295.1 Blastocatellia bacterium
AGAGATAGTAGTAGTTGAGCCTACAAACTATGAAATGCTCAATTTGTTAATAGACAATTATCTTAAAGCTTTCATAAGTGGAGATAGTCGGCAGGCGCAAAATCGTCTAGAGACTGCAAAAGCTATTGCAACGTTGATGCTTAGAGACACAGACGAGAAAGTAGGAATAGACACTGTTGAATACTATTCAAATGTTAGTGTTAATGTTGCACAGCAATTACTAGAAGCGAGACAGCAGACTCAAGAAGTATCAAAAGTTGTAGCTATTGACAAGTTTCAAGACTCAATAGATAAGCTAGAGCGAGCAAAACAAGTATTTGTTCAACATAATGCTATAGCTGACATTCAGGACAATGTATTCTTGCTAGCAAAGTTTCTTACAACAGTAAATCGAATTGATGATGCAAAGAAAGAGGTTGAAACTTGGTTAAAAGTAGCTGAAGAGAAGGGTTATCTTTTCAACAAAGCTAAACTTCTTTATCAAGAGTCTTTAATAGCAAGTTATCAAGGAACAGAACAAGTAGCAGTAAAAAAATCTTTAGAAAGTTTAGAAATCTGTAAAGAAATTGCTATTGAAAAGTTTACCCTTTATCCATTGCTTCTTGTTTCTCAGATCTATTCTGACTTTGACCAAAATGATCTTGCATTTGCTGATGCTTTGCAGGGAATTGCAAAGAGCTTAAAGTTTAAGCACTCAGCTTTTTCTTCACAGTTTTTCTATCGTGCTGGACTGGTCAGCTTTGGTTTAGGAATGCCAGCATTGGCGGAAACTTATTTAAGGGAAGCTATTAGAATCGCGGAGCAAGAAGGATTCCATGGGTATTTGGCTGTTGCTAAAAGCGTTTTAGCTGCGCTACTTGCTGAGAGAGCAAGTTTTGCTGAAGCAAAGCAGTTGATAGAAGAAGCCAAAACGCAAGATGCTGTCAAAACATTAGACTTGATGGCAAGAAAACAGCAGCTTTTCCGAATCAGTGAATATGAAGGAAAAGTTTATGGGCTTGCTAAAGATTTTGCTAGAGCAGAGAAGGCTTACAGAACAGCTCTTAAATTAGCAGGTGAAATAGGGTACAGCAAAATAACAGGTTTGCACCAATGTAAACAAGGTTTAGGAGAAGCCATTCATAAACAAGGAAGGAAACCAGAAGCTTTGAAAGAGCTTTTGGAAGCAAAAAGTATGTATACAAAAGCTCGCCTAAATCTACAAGTAGAAAGTAAAAACCGATTGTTAGATGTCAATTTTTCTGACAGAGATATTGATGAAGCTATAAGGCTAGTTCAAAGGTGAAGAACCAAAGATGCGTGGTGGACAAAGTTGTGAAGCTGTACCAGTAGGTTGCACCATCACAGGCTCATACTGTGTTAGTTCTTCATCGATAACATCATAGTACAT
>JAEUQL010000846.1 GCA_016789295.1 Blastocatellia bacterium
CCTGTCAAAATCAAGGAACGATCCATCTGCAACAGGAAACAATCTATCTTCAACAAGCAATGATCCTTCAAAATTATGGAATGATCCATAATTTGCAGTCTTTGCATCGTGAAATTATGAGACTTATTTTCACAAAAAATAAGGTTGACAATAGCATCCTCGTCTAAACCTTTGGCCGAGGTCTTCTGCCGAAGAGTGATAAAACTATCACATATCAGGTTGTCCTTAGAGGGCTTATGCTTATTTTGAGCTTATTTCCTCTGGTTTAGTTTTAACTTTACTACTTTACTGCTAAATACTGTCTCGACTCATCCCACGTCCAAAGACGTGGGCTTTCTCGCGCAAGACTTGTAAACTGATGACTTGCAACAGTTGGTGAGGTTATAGAAATGAGAAAGTTTATCTTAGTCATCTTTTCATTATCTCTACTACTGCCTATGCTCTTCTCTACCAAAGTAATGGCAGAAAAAAGAGAACCAAATCTGCCACCACCAGGAAAAACTGTCTCCTTCTACCTGACAAAAGGAGGAAGGTTGCTTGAAAGTGGCAACTTCTCGCTCGCCATTGCTTATCTTGAAGCCTCTTTGAAAGCACCACGTAAAGGGGTAAAAATGAGTGTAGTACAGCTTGCTGAAAAACTTCTTGCTTCGGCGAGGCTATATGAACAAGCACGATTGATACGTGAAGCAGGACAGCAAGAGGCTGCAGTAGAAAAGTATCTAGAGATAATGAAGATAAATCCTGTAGATCCTAGACCTTTAGAGTTCATAGTTGAAATATATGACATACTCAGCGAGCAGGCCGAAAAGAAGAAGGATTACAGAGAAGCCGCAAGGCTTTACGAAAACTGGGTGAAATATGCACCAGCAAATGATTTTCCTAAAAAACTACTTATTACAAACCTTCGCTTGGCAGCCGATGAAGCATTTACTAGCAGTGATGTTCAAGCAGCCGTTTTATATTACAAAAAACTTTTAGAGCTTGACCCTACGGATGTACAGATAGAAAAAAAGATCCAAGAGATAGAGAAGAAGCAGGAGCTAGCCGAAATAGAAAAACGCTTTCAAAACAATGTCTATGATCAGACTTTGACAGGTGAGCTTACAAGACTTTCAATACTCTACCCAGAAGAAACTAAGCTCAAGGATATGATAAGAGTTGTGCAAGGACGGCGCGAAATGAGACAGGCTGATAGCTTGATGGCTAGCTATAAGTACCATGAAGCTTTCAATCTTTACAAAAAAGCTTCTCTACTGTTACCTGAAGAGAAAGAAAAGATAGAACAGCGTATTGAAGAGATACAGATCCGAACAGGGGCTAACTACAGTTCAGATGGAATTGCTATACTTCGTGGAACTATACAAGGGTCTGTCAAACTCTCTCTTT
>JAEUQL010000847.1 GCA_016789295.1 Blastocatellia bacterium
TGGTTTTGCCATTAATCCAACACTCACAAACTTTGGTTTTCTAGCTCTTGATATAGTAACGGCTCCATTGGGAGCAGAAAAAGCTTTGGCTTCTGTTTTAAAAGGTGCAGAACTTACAAAATTTGCCGCTAAAACTGTAGACTTGATTAGAGGAACTACAAAGGCTTCTGAAGTTGCAAGTAAAGTCTTTCTTTACGCGAAAGGAGTAAGACCTTTCTTTGAGGAAGAAGCCTTAATAGCTTTAGCTAAAAAATTTGGTTTTGGAATACCAAAGATTGTAGATTTTGTATCAGAGGAGGTAAGTACAGGTAGGCTTCTATTCACAGAAGCAAAAGAAAGTCTAACTTTTGGACTAATACAAGAGGCTGTAGATCTTACAAAAGGTAAATTTGTGAAATCATTAGAGATTATGAGAGAGCTTTACAAGAGAGGAGGTCAGGTATTTCCAGGAATTGAAGGATTCGAAATTACTTGCAGAGAGTTAACTAACATGGGTAGATGGAGTGTTGATCCTGCTACAAGAAAGCTTTTGGAAAATGGTACAGAATATTTGATAGAAGGATTACCTGTTTATATTCATAAGATTCCTTTCTAATAATATAAGGATTATAGAGAATGAGAAGAAGTGATTGGCAGTGGAGGAACAAACCAAGGAATCTATGAGGTGCCAACAGAAACAGCGCGAATAGCCCATGCAGCTTTTCTGAAAGGGGATAAATATATGAGGGTTAGGGATGAACTGAGGCCTATATATGAAGATGAAGGATTTAAGCAATTATTTGATAAGTAAAAGTGGCTAGCCGAATCACTGGAGCGACTGGCTTTAGTAACAGTCTTTCAGTTTGCAGAAGGATTGTCAGATCGTAATGCAGCAGATGCATTACGCAGTCGTATTGATTGGAAATATGTGCTTGGACTGGACTGACCCGGGATTTGATGCATCTGTTCTGACAGAGTTTCGTGCTCGGCTCGTTAAGAGCGATAAAGGGCTGGTGCTATTTGATTTGTTGCTGGAGAAGTTACGTCTAGCTAAGTTAGTGAAGGCGCGAGGACAACAACGAACTGATGCTGCGAATGTACTTGCAGCCATTGTCTCAGGTAATCGTTTTGAGTGTGTAGGTGAAACCATGCGCCATGTACTTAATATTCTCGCTACAGTTGGACCTGACTGGATTGCTGAGCAAACACAAAGAGAATGGTTTGACCGTTATAGTAGTCAAGCGGTTACCTCAATTGCGGGCAGAAAGCACTGCTTTGGCCAAAACAACAGGTAAAGATGGAGGCTA
>JAEUQL010000848.1 GCA_016789295.1 Blastocatellia bacterium
TTCGTTGCTCTAAACCTAACAATTGTACAATATCAAGAGACTGCTCTACTTTCTTTGTTATCTCTACTCTATTTTTACTTCTTGCAGCAAGACCAAATGCTACATTGTCAAAAACAGAAAGGTGCGGAAAGAGTGCGTAGTTCTGAAAAACTAAACCTACACGCCGTTTTTCTGGCGGCAGCTTTGTAACATCTTTACCATCAAGTAGAATCCGTCCAGCATCAGGAGGCTCTAGCCCTGCAATCATTCTCAAAAGTGTAGTTTTGCCACATCCAGAAGGTCCCAACAGTGCAAGACATTCTCCTTTTTCAATCGATAGCGAGACATTATCAGCAGCACGAACTTTTCCAAAAAACTTGCTCAAAGCTTCTAGTTCAAGGTAAGCCAACTCTTTATCCCCAGGCTGTTAAAGATTAGAATGCAAAGAATACGCGACCCAGCAAATAATTTCTATTCTTATAAGAGAGTCTAAAAATGGATGACCAGAAAATACAAGTTACCGTCTGGAATGAATTTCAACACGAAAAGAGAGACTTGGCAGTTAAAAGCATCTACCCAGATGGAATACACGAAACAATAGCGTCACACCTACGAAAGCTCGATAAAGTAGAAGTTAAAACTGCTACTTTAGACCAACCAGAGCAAGGACTTTCCCAACAAATACTAGATTCAACCGATGTTCTCATATGGTGGGGACACATAGCTCACAACCAGGTTAGTAATGAAGCCGTTCTACGTGTCTGCCAAAGAGTGTGGGAAGGTATGGGCTTGATAGTCCTACACTCTGGCCACTTCTCAAAAGTATTTAAGGCATTGATGGGAACAAGCTGCAATTTGAAATGGCGCGAAGCTCAAGATAGTGAAATCTTGTGGGTTACAAGCCCAGGCCACCCTATAACTGCAGGCATCAATGATCATATTAGACTAGAGATTGAAGAGATGTACGGTGAACATTTTGATATACCAGAACCCGATGAAACTATCTTTATTAGCTCCTTCACCGGTGGAGAGGTCTTTCGTAGTGGCTGTGTTTGGAAAAGAGGTGCAGGAAAAGTCTTCTACTTTAGACCTGGACACGAAACGCATCCAACTTACCATCACCCACTGATTCTACGTGTCATAGAGAATGCAGCTCTGTGGCTTGCACCAACAAAACAGACTTATCAACAAAAATATGGAAAACACTTCCCAATAAACCCAGTACCCAAGCCCTGAAAATTGACCAGCTTTAGTAGTTAGATTTGATTTTCAATACTTGCCCAATAATAATCTCCAGAATTCTGAA
>JAEUQL010000849.1 GCA_016789295.1 Blastocatellia bacterium
TTGAACGGTGGTTTGGGCGGAACTAGTGAAGGGAAGTCTTAATCGAACCAATGTGGAATTGAAACAATGAAGACAGTAGACTTAGGATTCGGACTATTAAGAGTCTTAATCGAACCAATGTGGAATTGAAACCAATACAGAGGCCGCGATTGTAAAGTGGGATTCCACGTCTTAATCGAACCAATGTGGAATTGAAACCCTATCAAGTAGATATCCCAAAACCGAGAACGCATGTCTTAATCGAACCAATGTGGAATTGAAACGTTTCTGTAACATAGCCCCCATTCGGGCTAGTCATAGTCTTAATCGAACCAATGTGGAATTGAAACGAGATCACTAAAATCGACCAAGCCAGGAAGGATAAAGTCTTAATCGAACCAATGTGGAATTGAAACTTGTAAAGGTTAGAGAAAGCGTTGTCGTCCAACAAAGTCTTAATCGAACCAATGTGGAATTGAAACGATATTCAATATCTTGGACTTCGTTTTCACGCCTAGTCTTAATCGAACCAATGTGGAATTGAAACTTTTAAGTTGGGCAACTGGATACTCTGCTTGGTTACGTCTTAATCGAACCAATGTGGAATTGAAACCACTCTGGAGATTCTCCAGACCAGTTTCTGTAACAGTCTTAATCGAACCAATGTGGAATTGAAACTAAACTGCTCAGCTAGCAAGCGACTGTTTAGTGTAGTTGTCTTAATCGAACCAATGTGGAATTGAAACCCCGTAAAAGGCAGCAGTGACAGTCGCCGCGAAAGCGTCTTAATCGAACCAATGTGGAATTGAAACGATAATTGAAATACTTAAAAAGAATAATGATTTCTGTCTTAATCGAACCAATGTGGAATTGAAACGCCGATAAAGCTTTTCATTTCGACTCTATGTTGACGTCTTAATCGAACCAATGTGGAATTGAAACGAGTTTCTTTGTCAAGTAACACGTGAATCTGTTCAGACGTCTTAATCGAACCAATGTGGAATTGAAACCTGTTCATCACTTCAAGATGCTGTTTAGTAATAACGGTCTTAATCGAACCAATGTGGAATTGAAACTACAATCGCTACGAACAGTATCCATATACCGACATAGT
>JAEUQL010000084.1 GCA_016789295.1 Blastocatellia bacterium
GAGATAACAGACGAGTTCGTCGTGTAGATGCAATAACTTCTATAATTACTACTGTTGCAGGTGGTGGCAATCCTTTATCAGGAATAGGCGATGGAGGATCAGCAACTTCTGCAAGGCTTTTTCTACCAACTGCCGTTGTTGTAGACACTCTGGGAAATCTTCTTATAGCAGATGCTGTTCACGGTCGCATTCGCTTTGTTAACTTAAAGACTGGGATCATAAATAGCCTAGCAGGTGGAGGTAATCCAGAAGATGGTATAGGAGATGATAGACCTGCAACCGATGCAGCTATTGAGCCTATGGGTTTGGCAGTTGATGGAGTGGGAAACATTTTTATTGCCGATATGAGAAGTAAAACTGTCCGAGCTGTAAATGCTGAAGGGTTCATCACAAGAGTAGCTGGCAATGGAGCAACAAACTTTGGTGGAGATGGTCAACTTGCAATAGCTGCTACACTCGATACACCAAATGCAGTAGCAATAGATAGATCTGGTAACATCTACATTGAAGATGCAAATAATAGGCGTATTCGAAAAATCGATGCATCATCATTGTTGATTTCAACAGTTGCAGGAGGTGGTAATCCTCGTGATGGGCTTGGTGATGGAGGTTCTCCAACAGATGCAAGCTTCAGTATCTTTGGTGCTATCATCTCTGGCCTCGTTTTAGATAAAGACAACAATATAATAATCTCTGACATATTTAATGCAAGAGTACGTAAGATAGACTTTACTGGCAACCGTATTACAACTGTTGCTGGTAATGGACAGTTTTCATCAACTGGTGAATCTGTACCAGCAACCGAAGCTGCGATTGGTCGGCCAACAGGGCTTGCCTTTGATTCTCAAGCAAACCTCTATATAGCAGATACTTCAGAAAATCGGCCTGCTATAAGAAGAGTTAGTGCAGCAGATAGTAGAATCCAAACGGTAGTTGGTGGAGGAAGCCGACAATCTGGCGATGGCCTGCCAGCAACGGCTGTAAGACTCAAAAGTGTTGCTTCTGTAGCAGTCGATCTAGATGGCAACATCTATGTTGTTGATCCTGCAGACAGTCGGGTTAGACGTGTAGACGCAAAGACAGGCATTATAGATGCTTATGCAGGAGATGGTGGTTTCGGCTCTTCTGGTGATGGTGGATTAGCAAAAGATGCAAATTTATCGTTTCCAATAAGTGCAACTGTAGACTCTGCTGGAAATCTTTACATATCAGATATTGGTACTCAGAGTGTACGACGTGTTGATGCAAAGACTAGAATAATCACAACAGTTGCAGGAATAGGTGTGTCAGGTTATATAGGAGATGGCAGCATCGCAACTAGAGCAGCTCTTGCAGATCCGGCAGGTCTTGCAGTTGATTCTAATGGAAACCTCTATATAGCAGACTCTTCAAATGGAGCAATAAGAGTAGTTAAAGGTATTGGACAACAACAGATAGACATTCGAATAAATAATGTCTCTTTCAATAAACCACAACTTCTGGTCAGTGGGGCTGGTTTTGGTAACAGTGGAGCCAGAGTACTTATCAATGGGCAAGATCTTAGTCCGTCTATAAGCTCTCAGAGTGATAGCTCAATCGTTGTCAAAGGCAATAAGAAAAAGCTCTTTCTCAAAAAAGGAGCAAATCAGATTACTGTAACAA
This sequence comes from Blastocatellia bacterium, assembly GCA_016789295.1. GTDB lineage: Bacteria > Acidobacteriota > Blastocatellia > Chloracidobacteriales > JADJPF01 > JAEUQL01. Next base: position 1,642 of record JAEUQL010000084.1, read on the forward strand.
ATAGTAGTAACTCTTCGGCTAGTTTTGTTTTCAATTTCTAAGAGTCTAGAAATAACTCTCAATATCCTTGTCGGGCACGCACTCGCACGTTCTCTTTATTGACTTCAAGTGTGAGTTTGTGCCATTTTACTTCGTCCCGTTTTTCAGGGTAGAAGCCTATTGTGTATTGTGAACGAAGTTCTACCGATATATCTACAATCTTCTCTGCTAAAGTTTGGCCTCCTATCGATTTTATATACTGTCCACCAGTTTTTTCAGCAAGATTTTTCATTATCTGGGCTGCACGAAGTTGTGATCCATCACGGCTTGCAGCAGCTTCGGCTATGTCTATTGTGTAAATAGTAACTCCAAGTTTTAACGCAAGTTTAAGCGCATCTTCAGCAGATTTATAGCTTTTTGTATCTTCACCATCTGAAATGAGAATAACAGCTTTGCGTTGTTCTTGCCGGGTACTCAAAGCCTCTAAAGCTTCGTACATGCAGTCATATAGCCTTGTCTGTCCGTGTGCATCCATATCAAGAACTTTAGGCGATAGTTCACGCTCAGACGAAAACTCTTGTAACATCTCTACCGAAGTGTTGAAGCTATAGATAGATACAACATCATCTCCACGCAAATTGTCTGCAAATTGAGAAGCTGCTACACGAGCACGAGAGAGGCGTGTCTTCATACTGGTACTTGTGTCTATCAAAATAGCAGCAGCAAATGGTGTCTCTTCTGCAGCAAAGTGCGAGATCTCTCGTTTTACACCATCTTCTTTTAAAGTGAAATCTTTTACTTTGAGCTTTGACACATACCGCCCAGAATTGTCTACCACTGTTGCGTTTATCAGAACCAGGTCAGTTTCTATTTTGATAACATCGTCTTGACAAAGAGCTGTCGAAGCCAACCAATCTAAAGCGGCAAGAGAGAAGAAGAAGAGAAGGAGAGTAGTCAATTTTTTCATAATCTATTTGTGACTTTTTCTAAGTGATTTTGTAATAGCTACCACTTCATTTGTCTGTTCAATAAGGGAGGCCGAAATCGAAAGTCTAGTAACTTTAGCAGTCTCTTTCATAATTTCATCCGAGAGCTGCTCCAACCTTTCCAGGGCTTCTTTCCAATTTTGAGAAACAGTTGGGAGCTTGTCATCGTCTGGGTCATCCCCACCTTGCTCAGATCTAATCTTTTTTGCAAGCTTTTCGATCTTCTCCAGCGTCTTCAGATGGTCTGAAGAGAGGCTATTTTGGCCAATAGCCGTCTTATTTAGGTGTTTTACAGTAGCATCAAGCTCAGTAGCTGTCTCTCCCATCTTCCTAACTTTGGCTTCATCTCGCTCAATTCTAGAACGGAAGACAAATTCCTCAAAGGATCTTGATGGATCTCTGGAAGTCTCTTTCTCTGATCTATTCTGTTGTGCATAAACTACTGAAGAAGAAACAAGTAGAAGAACTATAAATCTGAATAAATATTGCATTGAATACTTCCTTTTGGGAAAAAGTTGGAGCATCATTTAGTCTAGCACTGCACTAAAAGTACTAACAAGAAACAAAGTTCCAGTAAGAAGCATATAGACCGTCTAACGTTTTCATAGCTCTTACTTTTATCCGTTATGAAGCACAGATAACCGGTTTTGTGATGAAGTTACAGAAGATTCTGGTTGCTGGTTCATCGAGCAACGCAGGCAAGACTGCAATGGTTGAGATCTTACTCAGGCAGCTTCCTGGCTGGGGAGGTCTTAAAGTCACAAGAGTTGAAGACCGGGGACCAATCTGCCCTCGTGGAGGTCAAGGGTGTGGCGTATGCGACTCTTTGCAGAAGGAGTTTGAAGTTATCACCCAAGCAGAAAGGCTATTTGTAGAAGGAACAGACACAGACAGGTATAAGAAAGCAGGTGCGGAGATGGTTGCTTGGGTGATTGCTCAGCCAGAAGCTTTAAGTGCTGCTTGGAGGGCTACCGAGCCATATTTTTCAGGAGTCGATGGAGTAGTTATTGAAAGCAGCTCTATTATTGCTCCAGAAGAGTCTGACCTATCTATATTGATCATCAATCCAAATGGGCAGAAGAGGTGGAAATCTTCTCTGTTCAAACTTCTACCCAAAGTCGATACTGTAATTTTTAACCTCGAAAAGGTGGTAGAAAGCCAACTTGAAAGTGTAGAATCTATAATTGCCGAATGTGTACAGATTCGAGGACGCAACGATCTGCTCTCGTTTAAAGATCTCAATGACAGCATTAATAACATCTCTTTAGGGGCAAAAATTTCTACTTTTCTAGCTCATAAAGACAGTAAAAAAAACTATTTCTAAATGTTCTCACCACAATCTTTTTACTTTGACTGTCTGGTTTTTAGCATATTAGAATAGGTGAGATTTAAGGCCGATTTAACAGGACTGTAAGTATGTATAAGAATGAAGCTATTAGAGGACGTATAGCAATATTTATTGATGGTAACAATCTTTTCCACGCTGCTAGATCGGTAGGAGTAGAGATTGACTACGCAAAACTTTTAGATATTCTTCGAGGACAAGATACACTTCTTCGAGCTTTCTTTTACACAGGAGTCGATCAGAATGCAGAACGTCAACAAGGCTTTCTGCTCTGGATGCGACGAAATGGTTATCGAGTAGTTCAAAAAGAACTCAAAACATTTCCTGACGGAACAAAGAAAGCAAACCTTGATGTTGAGATAGCAGTAGATATGCTTTCTCTTGCAGACAAATATGACACTGCTATTCTGGTTAGTGGAGATGAAGATTTTGCATATGCAGTCAATGCTGTAGCCTACAAAGGTGTAAGAGTTGAAATAGCAGGATTTCGCTCAAACACTTCTCCAAGACTGATCGATGTAGCAGACAGATTTATTGAGCTTGACTCCATGGTTCCTGACATATGTAAAGCAGAACGGCCTTACTCACTCAACTCAACTACAGGCCAGTTTCATACATTTAGAAGAGACTGGAGTAGCGACCGCACCACACAACCACTCAATGAAGATATGACACAACCTTATAAAGAATAGTTAAAAACGCAATTTCTGTTCTATTAAGTAGAAGTAGTCTCTTATATGTTCTTTTTGGAATGTTCTAAATCTTGTCAAGGTACTCATATTCTGAGCATCTTTGAGGCAGACTTGTGCAGTCAGTGCAATGTTTCTGTTTGTAGATCTAGAAAGCTCTTCTAGCAGCACTTGACGTTTTTTCGAGATTCCAAAAAATAGATTATTGGGATTTGCAAGCCAAAGTCTGCTAACAGCATATGTAGCTTCCTGAGCAACTGCAGGAGAAGCGTTTTCAATTATCCAAAGCATAGTTTCAAGATTATCATCACTAACAGCAAGCTTAACTATCTCCTCGTTCATTCTAAAAGAAGCAGCTAAGTTTTTGATGTTATTCTTTGCATTCTCTCGCCATATCACTGCAACACTTCCCTCTCCACTTACATTGTAGTAACGATCCATAGCTCTGGAAGCTTTCACCATCATAGAACTACCTACAACACTTAGGTTGAAAGATCCAGACCTCAGCAAGTGATCAGCAAGTGATACTAGAAGAAACATCTCTTTTTCTGCTTCTTCTCTTTTTCCTTCATAGAGAAAAAGAAAGACTTTCCAGAGCATCAAGTCAGCATATGAAACAGTCAATAAATGGTCATATCTTGGTGTCAGTAGATATTCTGAAGCTATTTGATCTACAGAGAGTTCAAAAATATCAAACTGCTTCTGTGCTGCTACAGCCTCAAGAACTTTTAGCTCTTGAGACTCTGTCCACAAACGAACTTTAGCAAAGTCTGCTTCAGTCCAACGACGTATGTTTATATTTGATTCAAATGGAGATGGCCAGTAGGTTCGCACATTTTTCGTACTATTTTGTCTCAAACCTTCCACCAAAATTAGCGCACCATTACTTGATCCAGCCCGAACCTTCTTTATTGACTCTTGAATAGAGTCTACTCGATTAATTGGGTCAAACTCCGCTATATGCCTAACTGAAAATGCAGAGTTATTTCTAAAAGAATATTCATTAAAAAGATAAAAGCTTGTAGCAAGAAAAACAACAACCAACACAGTTACAGCTATTTTACGTAAGAGCTTGCGCCACTCTACACTACTTTGTGCTAATGCCAATTCACCCGTGGGACGCCATAACTTGAGTTGTTTGAGCCAGATCTCGACTTCTGCGCGTTTTGCTACCTCCAGTTCTTTGCCACTGAACCTGACACGGTTGTATGTATCTGTTATGAAAACAACTTCTGGAATGTTTATCTCTTGAGCAAATTCTATCGGGGTTTGGCTTGGTTTTTTGCTGATTCCCCATCTGTTCAAAATTACTAGCATCTGGTTGTAGAAAAGTACTGCAGACTGTTGGGAGTTTTCTCTTACTCTCCAACGCAAAAACGGAAGCAAGAGAAGTCTACCAAGATGACTTTGTAGAAAAGTAGAAGGTGACTGCTGCCAGTTCTGTGCAAGTTTTCTCAAATGCCAACCAACTGCTAGCAAGGGTAGTAGAAGCGGAAACAAGATCCACCAACTAAAACTAGAACTTACCAACTCACCAGCAGAAAGTGTGGAGAGTTTGGAGTAGAAAGAGACTACATATTTTCTAAACTTGGAACTGTAGTCTGCAATCAATGTCTTGTATCTAGCAGCATACATCTGAAAAGTTGCAGCAATATAGCTCTGTCTTTGAGAATCATAAGTCACTACATAATCAAGCCATATCATTCTAAGAGCATCTAGATACTTAGAAAAACTTCCTGCAATAGCATTGCTATAGTTGCTAAGACCTGCTGGCGGAGTGGGGTCAAACTCTATCCACTGATCCGCTTCTGGAAAATATACTTCTACCCAGGAGTGTGCATCTGACTGCCTAACAATAAAAACATTACCTACTTCATTATACTCGCCCGCTTGAAATCCGTTGACTAATCTAGCCGCAACACCACTACTTCTGAGTAGTATTGTCATTGCTGTAGCAAAATATTCACAGTGCCCTTCTCGAATGTTGAAGAGAAAATCTACCAGTGGATCTGGTTCTGAAGTACGCCGCAAGTCGAGTGTGTATGGGTAGTTCTTCTTGAGGTAGCTCTCTACTGCAATTGCTTTGTCTAGGCGTGTTGGAGCATTACGTGTGATCTCTTTTGCTAGACTTACAATTTTAGTGTCTATGTCTGCTGGAAGTTGTAGGTAGCGATCTTTGATCTCATCACTATACTCTTTCTCATCTTGCCTCAACTCTTCTTCAGTTGGTTTGTACAGATCGGAGTATGCTACATAGGTTATCTGCCTGAACGAATGGTCTGCAGTGGTAAAAGTTCCAGCCCTATTTTTGTAGAGCACAGGCAACTTTTCATCAAAAGTTATTGGGTTGCTTGCAGCAAAAACTACAGAACTATTTATGGGTTCAATATAAAAAGTCTGTTCTATTACAGGAGATGTTTCTTTTTTTCGCTCCCCTACTTGATAGAAACCATCTGCACCACGTGTAACCGATTCACGTCTGGCTCTAGGCTCTCGCCAACTCTTCCCATTGTAACTACTTAGAGTAACGCCTCTCCACCTTACAGGTAGAGCAACTGTTTCAGTTACTGGCTTTACCCGCACGTGCATTACAACTTGAGTATTCTTCTTCACATTCGCTACATCTCCAATATCAACAACGTCTGAAAAGCCGGTAACCGAAACCATAGTTGCACTAAAGCTAGTTGCCATCAAACCAGAATTGAAGCGAGGAATAAGAAGAAAGATAGGAGTTGCAATAGCACCTATCAGTAGAACCATAGCAAAAGTTATAGCTACCATATAACCGATTCTACGAATGGGTACTACCCGGCCAAGGCGATTTAAAAACCTCTCGTCATTTGGTATGTAAACTTCGACACTGCTGCGCCTGATCTCGAAGGCTTCTAGTGTAGCTAGTGCTGTGACGAGAAAAATAGAAAGCATAACAATAAAAGCTACATCTATTGTCAATGTGGCAGCTAGTAGTACCTCAAATAGAGCTATAAGATATAGAAAAACCCAGTCGCGATCTGCTTTTACTTTAAAAAGGTTGAATATAGATATAAATAGGCTGTAGTGAATGAGAGGTCCTATGTATGAACCACTTATAAATCTGAGGTCAAAGTATATAAATGGAACAAATGAAAGGGCTAAGATATTTGCTGTCTTTGGTTTGATCTGTAATTTTGAGCCTGGTTTATCACTGTTCCAGCTAAGAGCAAGAGCTATTACATAGAGAATTATAGAGATAAAGTCTACTCTTCCAGTAAAAACTAAAGTAGTAAACCCCGTAGCCATCAGTAAATATGAAACTAACTTAAAGTATCTCTCTATAGACGTCTTCATAAGATCTTCCAAAAACTCTTCAAATACAGAAGAAATGTATTAGAGTCGATCTATACCAATAACATAACAGCTTCTTGCAGCTTGAAACTGGTCTTTTGCTCCAGATATGACAATCCGAACATCGTCTTCATCTCTAGCTAGCAACTCATCTACCGACTCTCGCTGTCTACTACCATCTTCTGTGCCAATGTGTGGTTGAATATAAGCCAATATCTTGAGCATCTTGTACAGATGGTCAGGCCCTAGTCCAAAATCTGTTCTGCTCTCTGGTGTGAGAAGCCTTACCTCTGCACCTTGAGCAGTGAAGTATTCTGCAAAAGAGGCTGTAAGCTCAACCGCTGTCTCAAATTTCTCTTCAAAATTTTTAACAGAAGAATACTTAAGATCATCAATAATTAAGCTAACCCTGCGCTCATCTTCGCGAGTATGTTCTCTAACCATAAGCTGACGTGATCTTGCTGTTGCTTTCCAATCTATGTGGCGCATGCTATCGTTTGGAGCATAAGGACGAATCAAATAGAGATCCGTTCCAGTTCCTTTAGTAACACTTTCAAGCCATCCTGAGAGTACTGGAACAGCAACAGAGAAGCTTTTTACTGGTTTAGTATTAGGATAGACGAGAACTTCACCAGAAGCCTCTTTTTTATGGGTTTTTCTCAAAAACCCAAAAGGAAATTTTGTACTAACTGTAAACCCTGAAATCAGATAAGAGCCTCTGTGTGTAAACTTGTAGTCTATCTTCTGCGTGATCTTCCCATTCGGAGGAATGATTGCATAATGAGCCAGCTTGCCAAAACCTTTCTCTGACTGTGTTCCTGAGAAAAGCTTCCTTACGGTAAATTTCTCACTCTCTTTGTCTGCGTCTGTGATTATGCCAAGTGTGAGAGAAAATGAAGGAATAAACCTTTTTCTGTTAATTACAGAAAGCTCCAAAATAGTCTCTTTGTTAGCAAATATATGTTCTGGAAAACGCAAACTTACGTCTATTCCACGAAGACTAGATTCTGAAACTACTCCTGACGATATTAAAACTGCAAGAAGCAAAGAAAAAACAAGGTAAAGTAAGTTATTTCCAGTATTTACAGCCGAAAAGCCAACTATAAATGTGATCACTATAAAAAAAAGCGTTTCTGTTGTAGCAGAATAAGGAAAGTTCCAGGAAAATAGTCTAAAATTTATCCTTTTTGTCAGCTTTGGTACTATGTAAAGACCACCTATGAGTACTAGCACAAGCGAAAGTATAGCTGAAAATGTTGCAAGTTGCGGCTCGCCAGATTGAACAAGGTAGGTAGAAAAAGTAGCTAGAATAAAAGAAGAGCCAAGAAGTATGGCTGTTATCAGAAATTCACGTACAATTCTATTTATGTTCTGTTTTCGATCACTTGGATTCATTCTTGTTTAGATAGGAACTTCAACTGTTCTTAAGATCTCTTCTAAAACGGATTGTGTGCTTTCTGTTTTTCGAGATCCATAACCCGCTTTTACAACAACTCTATGTCCAAAAGCTGGAACTACTAAACGTTTGACGTCGTCTGGTATGCAGTAGTCTCGTTCTTCAAGCACTGCACGTGCTTGTGCTGCATGAAGAAGTGACAAACTGGCTCTTGGGCTAACTCCTAATTCCAACATTTCAGAACTTCTAGTTGCATTAACTATTCGTAACAGATAATCAACAACTGAATCTTCTACTTTAACTTCTCTAACTATTTTTTGTAGCTCAATAACATCGTCTGCAGTTAGAATAGGCTTCAAATCTTCAAGCGGGCTGTGCCGCATTTGGCTAAGGAGAATCTGTTTCTCTGCTTCTGCTTCCGGATACCCCATGCTGATTCTCATCATAAAGCGATCAAGCTGCGACTCTGGTAAAGGATAGGTACCATGGTGCTCGACAGGGTTTTGTGTTGCCAACACAATAAAAGGTTTTGGTAGCATGTAGGTCTTATTTTCAACTGTTACATGGTTTTCAGCCATGGCTTCCAGTAAACTACTTTGTGTTTTAGGAGTTGTTCTATTTATTTCGTCTGCCAAAATGACATTTGCAAAGATAGGACCTGGCCGAAACTCAAAGTTGTCAGTTCTCTGATTATATATAGACAAGCCTACTATGTCAGAAGGCAAGAGGTCACTAGTAAACTGTATTCGGTTAAAGCTACAGTTGAAAGACCTAGCTAAAGTCTGTGCCAAAGTTGTTTTTCCAACTCCAGGTACATCTTCTATTAAAAGGTGGCCACCTGATAGCAAAGCTATCAAACAGTACCTAATTGCTTCTGGTTTACCCTTTATTACACTTTCTATAGTTCTTTGGAGGTGGCCTATTTTGCCTGTTATTGCTGAAGCATTCATCTTTAAGCGTCTGCTATCCTTTTGCTAATCTCTACTTCTACAACAGCAAAACAATTTAACACAATACAGCCTGCTAAAAAAGAAGGTTTTCATCTACCAAGCATTTTTTAATAACATCTAAGAATTTAGTCTTTTGCTTAGAATATATCTTCTGAAGATCTATTGACGTAATCAGAAAATTTCTCTATCATCTCCATCCATTAAGAAGCAGAATGGGTACGTAACTCAGCGGTAGAGTGCTATCCTCACACGGTAGAAGTCGCTGGTTCGAATCCAGCCGTACCCACTACACCTTAAAAAATTAAAGTGTAGCCTACAACTCTTAGCTGCAAACTACACTTTGATAGAGGATCTTCCAAAAACTACTGTTTCTTTATATTCTCGTCTTGTTTCTTTTTCAGTTCTTGTAAACGAACATTTGGATCAACTACTTTTGGAGCTTCTGGTTCTTTTATACCTGCTCTTGCTTTTTCGGCTTTTACTTTTTCCATCTGCTCTTTAATAGCTGCATAAGCTTCTTTCTGTTCTTCAGCTAACTTACTAGGAGGTAGCAATTTTGGCATTGTTGCATTCA
>JAEUQL010000850.1 GCA_016789295.1 Blastocatellia bacterium
TTCTCGGAATTGAAGACGCGATTGTTAGCGGATTGAAACCCTTCGTTGCAGTGATTTCTTCATGGCTCAAGATGAAAGCATAGCTCGGAATTGAAGACGCGATTGTTAGCGGATTGAAACCTGTTTTGCAAACTCAATTGGGTTCTTCATACTCACTCCCTCGGAATTGAAGACGCGATTGTTAGCGGATTGAAACTGTATAAAGCAGCAAGTGCTAGCAACCCTAAGACAAAAAGTTCTCGGAATTGAAGACGCGATTGTTAGCGGATTGAAACTATATTAGATCGTGCTATAGCTGCTGCTGACTCTGAGATCAAACTCGGAATTGAAGACGCGATTGTTAGCGGATTGAAACTTTCCTAGCAGCCGCTAGACGTGACGCTTGAGCCGATCTGGTCTCGGAATTGAAGACGCGATTGTTAGCGGATTGAAACCGCGAGAAGCAGACGTCGATAAGCCGGATAAAATCCTCACGCTCGGAATTGAAGACGCGATTGTTAGCGGATTGAAACCTCAATCCTCCAGAGTGTATATTTCTCTGCCATTTCTATTTTCTCGGAATTGAAGACGCGATTGTTAGCGGATTGAAACTAGATCATAATCCTTTTAATAACTCAGTAGATAATATATTTACTCGGAATTGAAGACGCGATTGTTAGCGGATTGAAACGATTATTCTGCAATGCGGAATAGGTGGTGCAAAATTCTTGAACTCGGAATTGAAGACGCGATTGTTAGCGGATTGAAACACGATCCGCTCAAAAGTAATATAGAGATCCACACGAGAATCCACTCGGAATTGAAGACGCGATTGTTAGCGGATTGAAACTTTAATATCAGTTCAATAGGTTTGGCATTGCCGGCTTTTACTCGGAATTGAAGACGCGATTGTTAGCGGATTGAAACCTATCTCCTCGTTTTTTTCTTTTCTCTCTCAGTGACTAAATATTCTCGGAATTGAAGACGCGATTGTTAGCGGATTGAAACTTTATGCGAAAGAGCATAAATTTAGTTACCAAGGATCGCTCTCGGAATTGAAGACGCG
>JAEUQL010000851.1 GCA_016789295.1 Blastocatellia bacterium
CAGCGGTTTCAATTCCACTCTGGTACGATTAAAAGCGATCAAGCGGCTTGCTCATAGCGCCTACCTATCAGAGTTTCAATTCCACTCTGGTACGATTAAAAGCGTAGAAGGCACCAGTGCGCCCACGGTGATGGGGCGTTTCAATTCCACTCTGGTACGATTAAAAGGTGCTCACACTTGCGCAGATATTTTTCTCGCTGGCGTTTCAATTCCACTCTGGTACGATTAAAAGCATTTAACCCGCGTTTCTCAAAGAAGGGCGTCACGGGTTTCAATTCCACTCTGGTACGATTAAAAGCATCACAGGGTTGGCCAACAACGTGGCGTAAACTTTGTTTCAATTCCACTCTGGTACGATTAAAAGCGCAATAATATCTTCCCTCGTGCCGCCGCCGGTTGAGTTTCAATTCCACTCTGGTACGATTAAAAGAACGTCCGCTACGTTTCCATTTTTGGTAGAAGCTTCGTTTCAATTCCACTCTGGTACGATTAAAAGCCAGCGCACCGGGAGAGGTGGCGCAGGGCATTGAGTTTCAATTCCACTCTGGTACGATTAAAAGCGCCTGAAGCCGGCAGGGCTTGCGTCGTCGGTTGATTGTTTCAATTCCACTCTGGTACGATTAAAAGTGATATCTGATAGCTTGGCCACGATTCCCGGAACGTTTCAATTCCACTCTGGTACGATTAAAAGGGCCGGCTTTGCCCGGGGTGACGGTAATGTCGGTGAGTTTCAATTCCACTCTGGTACGATTAAAAGCGAAGGCGGGGATGAGCGCCCCGGCAAGCTGCTCTTGTTTCAATTCCACTCTGGTACGATTAAAAGCAATTTGCCCATGTTGTAAGCGGTTTACCGGTTCAGGTTTCAATTCCACTCTGGTACGATTAAAAGCTAAGTCGCTTTGAACAGGGCAGGCCTACCAGCGCGTTTCAATTCCACTCTGGTACGATTAAAAGTCCTGGGCATCGGTGCCACCATCCACGCGCTCAAGCGTTTCAATTCCACTCTGGTACG
>JAEUQL010000852.1 GCA_016789295.1 Blastocatellia bacterium
TATTGCTGCTAAATTTCTTGTAGAAAACTGCAAACTCCTTGGTAGAAATAGCCAGGAGGCGTATGTGGGCAGAAGTTCCCGCGACGCACCAAGGATGCCGGTCACTCTCTCAACTCTGTGGCAGTTTGCACAAGTTGTGGACAGTGAAACCGCTACTACAACCGAAGCGTAGCGAGGTTTAGTCGTTGGAGCATTCGCCTTTCTGCCAACTCTTTTACAGATTTAACAGAGCATTAACGTGGTTGGTATTTAAATATCTTCAAAAGAACATATAATATTGCGAGTATTCAGAAAGACCCTGCCAAAAACAGAAATTTTGCACAAATCTAAGGAGATTCTATGTCGAGTAGCAGTAATACGAAAGTCGAAAATCTCAAGCTTTACTATCATGGGATGGACTCAGAGTCTTTAAAAAGGAGCTTTATTGATCACCTTGAGTTCACTCTAGGAGAGTCGCTAAAGCACGTTGATAACAACTGGGATCTTTACCTGAGCCTTGCTTACACTATCAGAGATAGGTTGATGGATGGATGGATTCACACTCAAGACAGTTACTACGCAGAAGATGCAAAGCTCGTCTACTATATGTCGTTAGAGTTTCTCATGGGGCGCACGCTTGGAAACAGCTTGATAAACCTGAGCTTAATGCAGGAGTGTCAAAAGGCGATAGAAGACCTTGGATATAGCCTTGAAGAGTTGCGGGAAGCAGAGTGGGATGCAGGACTGGGCAACGGTGGTCTTGGTCGTCTAGCTGCCTGCTTTTTAGACTCCATGGCTACTTTAGGTTTTCCTGGTTATGGCTATGGCATACGCTACGAGTACGGAATATTTCACCAGAGAATAGTTGAAGGTGTACAAATAGAAACTCCTGACAATTGGCTGCGTTATGGCAACCCTTGGGAGATTGCCAGACCTGCAGACCTCTACCCTGTACACTTTTATGGTCGTGTAAATCAGTATTTCAATCACGAAGGTAAA
>JAEUQL010000853.1 GCA_016789295.1 Blastocatellia bacterium
CGGCGCGGCTTACCTGGCAGTCGTCATACGTCTTAATCGAACCAATGTGGAATTGAAACCCTAATAATATTATTGACTAAGCTGTTAAACTGTGAGTCTTAATCGAACCAATGTGGAATTGAAACAGATGCGTTAGCAATTAACTCATCTAGAACAGGAAGAGTCTTAATCGAACCAATGTGGAATTGAAACCAACAAAAACCCCGAAAAATCTTTAGTGTGAGTGAGGTCTTAATCGAACCAATGTGGAATTGAAACTCTTCTATCACTTTACTTCAGGGGTATATCGATACTTTGTCTTAATCGAACCAATGTGGAATTGAAACCGCTGTCTCTTTCTAATGCTAAGATAGCTTCTGTTAGTCTTAATCGAACCAATGTGGAATTGAAACCAGTATCGCCGACGCTACCAAATTTTGCTAGAGGTCTTAATCGAACCAATGTGGAATTGAAACGGTCAGAAAGCACCTGTTCGTTGCAATTCTCGCAAGTCTTAATCGAACCAATGTGGAATTGAAACAGCATTTCACTTTTTCGGTGAAAGAGGCTTGGCTGGTCTTAATCGAACCAATGTGGAATTGAAACCATCCACTTTAGGAATCGTTAAACCGAACTGAGCCGTCTTAATCGAACCAATGTGGAATTGAAACTTCTTTTTCTGCCTCTAGTTTCTGTTTTGAGCCTATGTCTTAATCGAACCAATGTGGAATTGAAACGTGCTAGATCCCTGCAGGGTGAGAGCACAGCTAAGGCGTCTTAATCGAACCAATGTGGAATTGAAACTCTTGACGAGATTCGGCATTTTAGGAACCCCCACCGTCTTAATCGAACCAATGTGGAATTGAAACAATAAACAAAGAAATAGGAAGTTCTAAGAAACCAGAGGTCTTAATCGAACCAATGTGGAATTGAAACTGTTGTAGATAAGGGCTTCTTTGTCGTTTATCTTCGTCTTAATCGAAC
>JAEUQL010000854.1 GCA_016789295.1 Blastocatellia bacterium
AAACCGATTCTCCTGTTTTGAGCCTCAGCTTTGCAAGTTTATCTACATATCTTCTACCCAGTTTTGACTTACGATTTATCTCCTGCAGTTCTTTGTCATAGAACTCTACTTTAATACTCCAGTCTATCTGCTCATAAGCATCTGGAAAGAAGAAGTTTATAAACTCTGCAAACAGTAGGTCTAAAAGATCCTTCCAAGGTGAATCTTGATCGACCCGATTTCTTTTCTCCCTTACTACTTTCTTTTCGGATTTTCTATTCATACACCCTCTCTTAAATTTATTCCTATAATTTAAGAAGGTGCTTTTTTGACGAGTTTTCAGGCAAAAACCGGAAGTTTTTTTGCTCAAATTGGCAGATTTCGAGGAGATTTCCAGATTCTCGATACTAAAATGCTCCCCGACGCGAGTAACTTGACATTTTGTTCTGCTAAAATGCTTGATCTCTCGAAGAAACTGCCTTTATGTTCCGCTTTGTGGCGGTTTTGCTTGTTTCGTTTTCCTCACAGGTGCAACATCAAAGAAGAATTGGTTGACATAATTTCTGTCTCGTGGAAATCTTGCCAGCAATTGCTTCTCCAACTTGTAAAGTGCTTCAGAACATTCTGAGATTGCCAACTCAACTTCATCTAGAAGTTTTGCACGAAGCTCCTCGCCCTGCTCTCTTTCACTAAAAGCTTTCTCTTGTTGGTTGATTCTCTCTTCTAGCTTGGTTTTTAGTTTATCTTTTCCTGCAAAATATAGAGATAATGAGTTGTTTAATCAATAAACTTCTCTGTCTCCGCTTTTCCTTTTTATAAACAGAAAGTTCCTAAACTATCTAGAAATAGCTTGCACTTTTTATAGGTCTAAATTATCACCTGCTTTCTTTGCTAACTAAAGTTTCTATTAAGAGTCGGTTTATAAGACTCATCCTTAGTATTATTCCCGTGCATTACAACAATTTGTTGCTAAAGATCTA
>JAEUQL010000855.1 GCA_016789295.1 Blastocatellia bacterium
AGTAGTGAGGCAACCGGCTACTGTAAAACCCTACCTTGTAAGTCTATCTTTCTATCTAATCTTGTGTAGTAATAAAAACCTTGACACTTGAAACATACTGTGTGATAAAATCGCCGCATCAATATTCAGATCTCTTGCAGAAATAGCCATCTAATTTTAATAAGTTTAGCGCATAGCAAAGTAGGTTTCTGCAGGAAGTCTCTGTAAAATCATCTGCCACAAGAATATATCTGCTTTGAGTCTGTGGCAATTTGCAAGGCCAATCAGAAGAACTCAGGACGAAAGAGACCATAAAAATGAAAGATTTTCATTTATATTTTCTTGCTACGCTCAGCTATGAGCAGCTATCGAAGATTAAGAAAGAAGTAGAGATGCTGGCATCAAAGAAAGATCCAGTGACACTTGGTGATGGAACATCTATTCCTAGAGATATCTTCTTGCAGATAATCGAGGAAAGGCTAAATGCATTTCCACAGGCTGAAGTAATAGAGTTGAACGAAGCAAAAAAGCAGAAAGGTAGTCAAAAGCCAAGAAGAGAAAATCAAAAGCGAGAAGAGATCAGAACCAAAGCAGATCTAGAAAAATTTGTTAAGAGGCAGAGAGAGTTAATAGAAAAGCACAAGATAGAAGTAAAAATGACTATTGCAGGAGATATAAGAGACTTTGTGCAATGGCATTTCTACAGGCTAAAGGTAAGGAAAGCAGAGATCATCGAGCAGATCCAAGGCAATCGCTACACGAAGATAGTAGCAGGAGTGATATTAGCATTTGGTATTTTGGGGATAATGTTCTATGTCGTCTATTCTCGCGATATGGAGATAAGAGAAGTTGTTGATAGAGTAAAAGAAGAAAAGATTGCAGAAGTGAAGGCAATAGAAGTAGTAAATAGTGAAGTTGACCCGGTCAAACTGGCAAAGATGTTTGAAGATGCTTCAGAAAAGATCAAGTCTAACGC
>JAEUQL010000856.1:0-233 GCA_016789295.1 Blastocatellia bacterium
ACAAAACATCTTCTTTGGTCAATAGCATAGAGACTCCTCTGGTCGGGGCAATCACACCAATTGCGAGTGTAGTACAAAAGCAATAATCGCAATAATCGCAATGAGGAGAAAGAAGAAATTGGAATTGAGGTGATCGCATTTTCGTGTAGCGGCATTCACGCGCCTCGCAATCTCCCGCGCACCTTTCGTGGCAGCGCCGAAAAGAAACTGCCGCTCTTCAAGAGAGGAGCGCG
>JAEUQL010000856.1:243-930 GCA_016789295.1 Blastocatellia bacterium
CGTAGTTTCTGTTGGCTATGCTTTTAATTTTCATAAGTAGTTGTAGAAAAACTACAATTTTGCTCATTCGCCCGTTTCAGATCAACCTTGGTATTATTTTGATCCTGATACACCTAGATGATCTCACTAACGTTATCGTCACGCGCGCCAGCGGAAGTCGGTAGGCGGGCTGCTTTTCTCGATGCCACAGAACTGTGATCGGTGTTGAATGTGAAGGCAAAAGGAAAAGGGAACCGTAATGGTTCCCTTAACTTGTTGATTTGATTGGTGCGCCCGGCACGACTCGAACGTGCGACCTTTTGATTCGTAGTCAAACGCTCTATCCAACTGAGCTACGGGCGCGATTAAAGAATCGGCATTCTGCCATCCACCTGACAGGCTGTCAAGCGGCGATCAATCAGGACGATTGCGTTGGGGTGGAAAAGTGCTTGACAAGCGAGTAGGGAGTGGCTAAGTTGTCGTCTTTCTTTGGTGCCCTTCGATATTACTCACAAGGAGTTACGACATTGGCTAGAGAACATACTTCTCCCCAGCAATTAAAACACGATCCGTTGATGGATCAATATATTAAGACTTCTGCATGGGTCAAACCACGTACGCGGCAAATTTTGATGGCGCTCGGTGCTGTCGTCATCCTTGCCCTCCTCTTTTTCGCCTATCAGTGGTATTCCAATCGCGCGATTGAGA
>JAEUQL010000857.1 GCA_016789295.1 Blastocatellia bacterium
ATCGATTAAGACATATATAACATTTTTATAATAAAGTCAATCAATAGTGTTTCAATTCCACATTGGTTCGATTAAGACTAAACCTAACAGTAACAAGCACTGCCACTATTGTTCCGTTTCAATTCCACATTGGTTCGATTAAGACCCTATCAATTTGTCGCTTTTTTTAGCACCTTCTCTAGTTTCAATTCCACATTGGTTCGATTAAGACAAAAACCCGACAGGCCGAGATAAACGCTGAAAAGCGGTTTCAATTCCACATTGGTTCGATTAAGACTCTCTGCC
The DNA here is from genome assembly GCA_016789295.1 of Blastocatellia bacterium. Taxonomy (GTDB): domain Bacteria; phylum Acidobacteriota; class Blastocatellia; order Chloracidobacteriales; family JADJPF01; genus JAEUQL01. The sequence continues at coordinate 286 of JAEUQL010000857.1, forward strand.
GGTGACGGCGCGTTGGCGTTTACGTCAAGTTTCAATTCCACATTGGTTCGATTAAGACTACAAAACACGGCTAGCATTATTTCAGAATTGACAAAGTTTCAATTCCACATTGGTTCGATTAAGACAATGATAAAAACCCTACCTATAAGAATCAGGTAGGGTGTTTCAATTCCACATTGGTTCGATTAAGACAGTCTCGCTGAGGTGCTAACATCTGTTAGGCATTACTAGTTTCAATTCCACATTGGTTCGATTAAGACTTCTTCAAGCATATAGTTTTTCTTTTCCTTTCTTAGAAGTTTCAATTCCACATTGGTTCGATTAAGACGCAGCAACTGATTATGGGACTAATTGTACTGGAGCTACGTTTCAATTCCACATTGGTTCGATTAAGACTTTCAACCAAGTGATATCCGCTACGCTTCCAAAAGTGTTTCAATTCCACATTGGTTCGATTAAGACGCGAAGACTTGTTAAACCCAAATAATCTGTCTACAGAGTTTCAATTCCACATTGGTTCGATTAAGACCTTCTCTCTACATAGTCGTTAGCGTAGACTATTATAATGTTTCAATTCCACATTGGTTCGATTAAGACGAAGACCTGCCTGTGAATCTACAATTCCACAGGCATGTTT
>JAEUQL010000858.1 GCA_016789295.1 Blastocatellia bacterium
CCAGGTCCCTTCGCTTCGCTCGCTGCCCTGTTCGCTCGTCTGCGGCCGGCAGCTGGCCGTAGCGCCTGGACCCTCTTCTATAGCAGCGGTCCGCACTGCTCCTACGAAACGTTGAGACATTGCTCGCCGATCAGGTCTCCCCAGGTAAGAACGCGATGTTTCCGTGCACCAGCGCTGCATTTACCGTAGGCGCCGTACCGGTGGGCTTCGCTGTCTGGTGCCAGCTCGCCTCGGCCCCCTCGGCCTTCTATGCAGTTTCTGTCCGTCGCCGCGCACGTTTGCGCTCCGGCTTCCTTCAGACAAGTCCTCGCGGCCTTGCCCTTGCCTTCGGCTAGTGGTTATCATGGCTTCATGAAGTCATGGCGGTACTCCCACAGGGGACTTTCACCCCATCACATCGCGCCCATGCTGGGCGCACACCCTTCATTCCAGCGGACTGCCTTCGGCAGCCGCTGAATTCAAACGTTAGGGGGAGTGATGGACTCGCGTTGTCCTCACTGCAAGAACGAACTGTCATTCAGTCTCCTTTCCGGCTTTCGCAACAAGGGCCAAGTCCTTGCCGGCGATCAAGCCTGGTCATGCCCACATTGCCAAGAGCCCGTGGCATTCAATCCCTTGCCGCCGGAAGCGGATCTTCCTTTTCGCCTTACAGGCGAGTTCGCTATCTTCACAATTTTTGCCATTGCTTGGCTCATTGCCCAATTGCTATCCCCTGCCTTCCCCGCCTTTGCGACGACCGGGGTGTTATTTCTTGCCGGTCTTTTTGTACTCGCCATTCAACAATGGCATCTCTATAACGTGCGGTTTAAGCTCTTTCCGGTCTATCGCGTCGCTAAAGTCAGTGAAGTTTCTCAGTCAAATGCATCCCCCTAACCCTACGGTTGACCCCGTTCCCTTCGGTCACTGGACGCTGC
>JAEUQL010000859.1 GCA_016789295.1 Blastocatellia bacterium
TCCAGACTCTCACCCCCCCCACTGTAACACGCGGCCCGCCGCTTTGTCCGCGGCTCCAAATTAAACTCCAACGTAAGAAAAACATTAGTATAAGTTTCAATCCGCGAGCCGCATAGTAAGCGGCTCGAACGACCCTAGCCAAACCCTGAGAGTTAGCATAAATACCGTTTCAATCCGCGAGCCGCATAGTAAGCGGCTCGAACAAAAACGAACTTGAAATTCGCACCCTGAACAGAAGTTTCAATCCGCGAGCCGCATAGTAAGCGGCTCGAACGTAGAGATATTTCTAATGCCCTGCATAATCTTCTTGTTTCAATCCGCGAGCCGCATAGTAAGCGGCTCGAACAGGAAAAACCTTCTCTCTTTTCCTTGTTTCACGTGTTTCAATCCGCGAGCCGCATAGTAAGCGGCTCGAACTGCAACCAAGCGGTTCCAGTTGTGCCCAAAAAGAGTTTCAATCCGCGAGCCGCATAGTAAGCGGCTCGAACCAAAACTAACTTGCCATGAGTCATCAAATACCCCACCTGTTTCAATCCGCGAGCCGCATAGTAAGCGGCTCGAACGAAAGGTGTTTATCTGCTTGAGTGCGTATCCTGTGTTTCAATCCGCGAGCCGCATAGTAAGCGGCTCGAACTTTGGATCATCATCTAAACAAGAGGTTAAAAAAATGTTTCAATCCGCGAGCCGCATAGTAAGCGGCTCGAACCCCCACTCATCAAGCTGCTGAAAGATAGACTTGGTTTCAATCCGCGAGCCGCATAGTAAGCGGCTCGAACGTCAATCTTAGCCGAAGCATTTCTTAGCGACTGATGTTTCAATCCGCGAGCCGCATAGTAAGCGGCTCGAACTATCGTCCTTGATTTCGCGGCTCCCTGATTCACGTGTTACAATCCGCGGGCCGCGGAGTACG
>JAEUQL010000085.1 GCA_016789295.1 Blastocatellia bacterium
TCTACATCTGGGACAAACGCTTCTATAAACTCTATAAAGAAAGTCTTGAGCAGTTCTTTAAATATTGCATCATGGTTGGTTGTTTCTTTCTTTTCTTCTTTATCGCTTTTTTTAGTTCTTTTTTCGTCCATCTACTACAACCTTCTTTCATTTAGAAATAGCTCTATAATAGATAGACGCATTTTTTCTAACCTTCCCGACTATTTCTGGTTAAGCTTTTCCAGATTTTGCAAAATATTTCTTATCAACTCATGTTTTGCTACGGGAAGAAGAAAAACAAAACTGAACTATTTTACTCTCAAGTTGGCTTACTTTGTTCTAAAGTTAATTTACTTTCTTCTCAAGTCAGCTTACTTTGTAATCGATGTGGGGTTACTAATCTTGTAAGTAGACTTGCTAAAGACAAAAGTAATATCACTTTCATCTTTAGTAGACTCACTTTCGTCTAAAGTCAACTCACTTTGTAATCGATGTGGGGTTACTAATCTTGTAAGTAGGCTTACTAAAGACAAAAGTAATATCACTTTCGTCTTTAGTAGACTTACTTTATTCTCAAGTCCATTCACTTTGTAATCGATGTGAGGTTACTAATCTTGTAAGTAGGCTTACTAAAGACAAAAGTAATATTACTTTCGTCTTTAGTAGACTTACTTTATTCTCAAGTAATGATTTAACATACGCTTTAAGAAAAAATTTATTCCATTTAGCAAATTAAATATCTTTTTTAAGACTCTTAACTGTTTTTATATTGTATAATCTACTGTCTTTATTTTGTATGAAGGAGTTTAAGATATGGCTGATAAACCTTCCAAAAATACTCAACTCACCGAACAAGAAGAGCTTAGCCTCAGTACTGTAACTAAATCTTATCCAATAAATTGGCAACAGCAGACTGAGCGCGTTATTGCTGGAATGAAACAATACAAGATAGACTTTGGTACAGGTAGAGATCCAGAAAGTATGACAGCTCGAATGAATGAACTTGCTGCTCTTAACGCAGAGGTCTTAGATTTAGAGGCAAAACTTGCTCAAATTAAAGATACACGTGCTCAGAAAAGGCTTGAAGTTTGGCATCTGACAACAAGTATAAAGACTGCGGTTGCTGGTTTATATGGTAAAGACAGTATCCAGTATGAAGCTTTGGGTGGTAAACGTGCTAGTGAAATAAAGCGACCATCTAAAAGGAAGAAGACTACTTCGTGAGCAGTTAATGTTAACTTGTACTATTTATCTTTCTTACTGAGAGAGATTAAAAATTTTGTACAAACTATCTTTTTAGCTTTTTCGGTCAAAAAAATTGGGTGAGTCTTAAAAACTCACCCCAACGACAGGAGGACAGTCATCTACCAACATTTGATCTTGTTACTTCATATCTTGTTAAGGATCTCTTCAAACAGATTCCAATCCCATTTATTCTCTACATCGTCTTCTTGGCTATATTTCTGGTCATAAAACTGTTTTGTATCACTATCTATCTTTTCTAACAGATTTTTTATTTCTCCTCTCGCTCTTTCTATCTCTTCTTCTACTCCTTCGAATCCCCAAAGTATCGATGCTGCTATTAAAATTACCTTTGCATTCTTCTCTTCATCCAAACAGATCAAGAATGACAATTCTCTAAAAAGCTTTCTGTAGTATTCCTGCAATGATTGCTCCAATTCTTGCTTTGACTTGTTCATTCTGTAAAAACTCCGCTTGATTGATTGACAACTGTTGGACTTTTGATAACTACAGTGAAGAAACTCGAATCAGTTTGTTGCTACTTTTCTCTTGCCTAACGAGTCTGTTCAAGTGCTTCACTGTAATCTTTTATGCTTTCGCTACATATTTAAGCTTAGAAAGTTTATCTTGTATCCGTTTGCTAAACTCTTCAAGGCTACAAATCTTCTTTTCTTGTTCAGGAACTCTATTGTAGTAACCTTCTATTACCCTTGTTAGCAATTTAGATTCTCCATTTCTGGCTATTTCAAGGGCTGTTTGCTGTACCAACCTCTCTATTTTTTCTATAGGGGCTTTCATCATTTTTGTATGCTTTTTAGATCTGAAAAAAAGTCAACCGGAATAAGAGCCGGTTGACTCGCCGAGCTACTTTATAGGAGTAAGACATTTTCATCTTTTTTTTTTATTGCATCAAAACGTTTTGCTTCTAATGCTGTAAGGAAATATTCTTCTTTTATAGCGTTATTACTAACTTCCTGATCACTTCTTCCAGAGCTTATTTCCAACAATGATTCTATAGACTCCAACCACCCATAACCTATATATGATTGAAGGTTATGCACTCTTTGAGTTTCTCCTCTTCTGTATGTTTCTGCACACATCTTTTTTACCCCACACCTACTTTCTTTTTTTCTTTTCTCTATTTGATCGAGTTAATATCGGCGATCTAAGCCTATTTTTACAGATCTTTAACTTTGATTTAGATATAAGCTTTCTACTGATCAGATCTATATGATAATTTTTCCTCTAAAATCTCTATTCTATAAGATTTAACTTCTATTCTATTGACTATTTAGATCAAACTAATAGCAAAACCAAAGTTGCCAAGTAGCATTAAAATCTATATAATAAATGAGTTATTCACAAATTTAATAATAGACAGACAAGTTATATTTAATTTAACTTAATTAACTGGACATATCTTACATAGACTATTTATTTAAATCAATTCTTTTTATCAAGTTTTTTTGATAAAGTATCTGTGGTCTTTTTTTAGGTGTGTCGATCTATTTTAATCAATGCTTACGCAATTACTTACAAGGAGGGAAGAGTCTCTTGAAAATGAATTTTGAGGTAACTATCAATCCTGTTCACTGCAGAAAATGCCATCACACGCTTTGGCCGAAAAACTTCGACTGGCTACGTCGTCAACCGATCCTTCCAACTCATTGTCCCAACTGTAAAAATGATGGTCTAGACGAACCTTTTGATAAGCGAAAAGGTCCAAAGCTTAATCATAAAAATACTCTTATGGCGCACTGTCCTCTTTGCAATATAAATTTCATTTGTCGTCAAGCCTGGCTTGATTATGCAAAAAAGCTTAAACGTGAAGAACCGGGGAGAGAGAATTTTATGCCAAGACCGATTAAAAATGATTAGCATTTAGTTTACTAAAGCAGGTGTCTTGTTTTATGATTTGCAAATCACCTTTTTAACACTTTACTGTCTTCTAAAAAACTATGGAAAATCAAGATAAGTATTTAGAGCAACTGCGCATTTTTTCTTTTGACTCTTTGTGTAATCTAGAAAATCATTGCTGGGAAGCAGAAGACTACTTCTCTTTCAATCTGTCTATGCTTGCAGACCCAGTTCCGGCAATCGGCAAATTTGATCTTCTAAAGTTGATACACAAAATAAAGAAAGAATACTTAAAGATCCATATAAAACCAGAAGACTTTGTTGAAATCATACGCGATGAGATGAACTATTCCGATCAACGTCTTCATTACGCGCATCTTGTTTATTGTGAAGAATGTTTTGACAAGTTCAAAGAATATAGGTTGGCCTGTTCAGTTTTTATAGACAAAAAGTTAGAGGATCTAGTAAATTCTGTTAACTCTAAAAATACCAATCCAGAACCAACAGAAAGCTCTAAAGCTGAAGCTAATGACTCCAATGACGATGAATCAGAATCCGAGGACGATCTTGATAATTCTAATGATGATGAACCAGAAGCTAAAGAGGAGCTAATAAATTCTGTTAACTCTAAAAATAGCAATCCAGCACCAGCAGAAAGCTCTAAAGCTGATCCTGATGATCCTAATGAAGTTCAATCAGAAGCTAAGGCTGAAGAGAAACCTGAAATACCTGTAACCGAGCCAGTTAAAACCAATACTATTGCAGTTAAGAAATACCTAATCTATGCAATTATATTTGTTATTCCTTTGTTAGTAATTAGTATGCTTTGGCTTGGAAATAGATATGGTATCAAGAGTCAGAATGAACAGATAGCCTTATTAGATAAAGCACATAGAGAAGAAAACCCTGTTCAACTTGCATATCTTTTTGAAGAGATTTCAAAAAAGATAGAATCAGACAGAACAAAAGCTATTCTTTATTCAGCAAGAGCAGTAGTAGCCGAAAAACTTTTGCTTATAGAAAGAAGTGAACAAGATAGAGAGCAGTATTACAAATTGACAGGCGAGCGTATAGAGCTTGTACAAAAACAGAAAGTCTATGAACCCGACGTTTATGATGAGTTAGAAACATTGATAGACAGCTATCTACTAGCCCGTTCATCTGGTAACAGCAATTTAGCCGTTACACATCTTAATAATGCCAAGAAGTTAGCTAATAATATTGCAATAAAAGGCGATAGGATTGGTGTTGATCTTGTCCAGTTCTATTCCAACTTATCTAACAATAAAGTTAAAAAGCTTCTAAAACTGAGACGCAAGAAAGCTAAGCTGACTAATGTAGCAGCTATCGATGATTTTCAAGAAACTATAGACAGTCTGAAAGAACTAGAAGAACTTTTTATAGAAGAAAATGCACAACAAGATGTTGAAGCTGTTGTTTGTCTGCTTGTTAAGTTTCTGGTCAAAACTGGAAAATATATTGAGACAAGAGAAATTATTGAAAAGTATCTACCAGATGCTCAAAAGCTTTCACATAAATTGGTAGAAGCAAAACTGACCTTCTTCAAAGGTGAAATAAACCTGTTCAAAAATGAATATATATTAGCCACAAAGTTTCATGCGGAAAGCCTTGAAATTCTGAAAACTTTACCACCAAACCCATTTAAACTCTATCCATTACACGTAATTTTGAGCCGTCAAGTTGGTGTTGGTGGTTCAGAAAGTATTTTCTTACAAGGACTCGATGGCTTGAAAATGAGCATGGACAGATCTGAAAACTCAGCTTTTTATGGTGCTTTTGTCTCTACTCTAGCTCAATTTCACGCTCTAAATGCCAAAAATCTTGGCATGAAGAATTTAACCAGAGAATATCTAGAGTTAAGCATAGAGTATGGTAAAAAGTATAAATCTTCTATGTATGCAAGAGAGTCTATCTGTTTATTAGCAATATTTGAAGTTAAAGAAGGGCACATAGAAGAAGGTTTTTCTCTACTGCAGGAAACAAAAAACTACTACTCTATAGATCCTCTAGCAAAAGTAATTGATGAAATGCTAGAAACTGGTTACAGAGCAAAATTGTTTGGAATGACAAAAGATTATGTGAAAGCAGAAGAGTACTACAGAAAAGCTTTAAGCCTTGCTGAAGAACTTAAGATAGTATACTCCTCCCAAAAATCATATATTGAACAAGGGTTAGCAGAAGCTCTTTGGCTGCAAGGCAAGAATGATGAAGCTCAAAAATACTTGGAGCAAGCAATTAAGACCTTGGAAGTTGCCAGATCTCAACAACAGATAATACAAAAATATGATGAACTACAGAGAGTCAATTTTACCGATTACACCATTGATCAGATTATGTTCTTAATCAAGAGATGATCTCTCAAAGCTGACAGGATAACATGAAGTAGCACCTCTAAAATAACTTCTTTTCACTTGAATAGGTATATATCTAGGGAGCTGTTCATCTATAACATCATAATAGAACTTGAAATGATCAATATTAGCCATTTCTTGTGGTGGAAGGTTAGTTATTGAAACAAAATAATCAACATCATCTTGCGCTGTTAGGCTTATTGGCTCTGCCAAACCTTCTATTGTTAATAACTGCTCATTAGTCAAATCTATCTTGTTTGCTGGCTTTGCAATCTGACGAAGGAAAGGCAAAGAACTTTTCCCATCCAAACTTATAAACTTCACCATCTCATCACTGAGCTTGGATGAGAAGAATATTCCACTATTGAAGTGTATCTTTCCATAGAAATTGTCTTTAATTCTTAGTTTTCTCTTGTAAAGATCTCTCTCCATATCGAGAGTCCAATCAAAATCTCTCTCATCGCTCGCTTGTCCATTCAATGCTCTATAAACAGACGGTCTAAATAGCTTTGAGCTAGCATTACTTTTGACAGAAACGTTGACAGTTCTTTTCAACTGTTCACCTCGTAGTCTTGCTATTTCTCTTTTCTCTCCTGCTATTACTTTGTAAACAGTTATTTCTGGTGTGTGGTGATGAGCATTGAGTATTCCAACACTGACTCTGTTACCATTTCCCGTAAACAGACCCATCATTCCATCAAATTCAAAAGTTACAGTCGATACTACTTGTGAAGAAGAAGCTTTGCTCAATTTTGAGCTAGAAAGAATTGAAGTAACTATCAAGAAGACAAGCACTAAAAGCAGAGGCTTTCTCATTTTGCACCTTGTAGACAACAAAAAATCGAAAAGTTTTCCACAAATAATATCATATAACCTCTTGACCAAGATCGATTCATTGAGCCAGAACAAAAAATAAGACAATCGCAGGCTTATCTCTATTGTCAACTATCAGAAAATAGTTCTGTTGTTCTACCAGCCAAGCTTTGAACAGCTCCAAGATCTCTTCTGGTAAAGAAACTGATCTCTTATTCTATCGTCCAAGTTGTTATCTCTTTTGGTAATGAAGTAGAAAATAATTTAGGACTATCAAAATAACTATCACTTTTTATAAAAAAAACGACATATGAAAACCAACAAGAAGCTGGAAGAATTGAAAGAAGTTTTGCAATATGTTGATAGAGGCTCTCGATAGAGCCTCACTATTTACTTTTTGAGCCAAGTCAGAACGTCATCAATGTTAGTAAAGTCAAAGATGGCTTCAGCAAGAGATCCAAGGCCATCAAGGTCTAGTTTGTTAACACCTTCTTCTACTTCTGTCGGTAAAGAAGCAAATCTCTTGTTCAAGAGCTTCAATAGCACTTCCTTTTCACCTTCTAACTTGCCTTGTTCAATACCCTGTTCAATACCTTGTTGCATCCAACTAGTAACTATTTCCATAACATCCTTTCTTATACCAGGCTCATACTCTTCCAGTATCGCCTGAAATTCTTTCTCTTCTTCTTTGTTTAACTTCAAGTATGTGTCTACAAAACCTGAAAGTATCCTGAGTTTTTCTGGTTTGAGCTTTAGGCTGGTTATTATCCTCAAACACTCTGCCTTTACCTTTACCCTGTCTGATGCATCTATATTCATCTTTGTCATCAATGCCGGGGTGATTGGGTTGCTTGTTTTAAGATAATCTTTCCAATAGAACTTGTTCAACTGTATCACCGTGTAGCTAAACTTCAAGACTTCTTTATCTGGAAAACTTAGGTTGTAGCTGCTTTGCCTATCGCTCTTTGGAGATTCAAAAGAGAACAGTGCTATAGGATAGACAGGCAAGTCGTTCTGTATGTGAAACAGTGCAAAGTACTTGAACATCCTCTTTGGAAACATAGGTCTATCCTGAGCTTGATTTTCAAGGTGTATGAGAAAGTGGACATCTGTAGACTTGAACTTAGCCTTGACCAGCAAATCCCCTTCACACTTCTCTCCATCAAATGGGTCAGTGAAAATCTCTTTGTCAATAAATTCTATAGATTCTTTGTCGAGATATTTCAACACTTCGGGTAGAAACATCTCTATGAACTCCACAAAGAAATTCTTCAACAGCATTTTGAATATTGCATCGTGACTGGTTGTCTCTTTCTTTTCTTCCTTCTCTTCCTTCTCTTTCTCATTACTACTTGTTTGGCTCATCTATCATACACTCCATTACTTTAGAAATACCTTTATACATAGATAGACGCATTTTTTTTTACTCTTCTGACTAGATTTTTCCGGGTTTTGAAAGAAATTTTTGATGACTCGCACTTTATATAGAATGCTTGATCTCTTGATGGAGTGTTTAGGCTGGAGAAAACAGCTTAGAAAGATAGATTTTCTGATTTTGCGTGAGACGGATCTGTTTAAATGCAAGAAAAAAACCTGCTCAACAATCTAATTATTAAGCAGGTTTTTAAATAGCTTAGCTATTTAACGCAGGAAAGCACCATCTATACCTATCTTCCCAGGACCATTTAGAACATAGATACCTGCAGAACTACCTGCAACAGTAAAGGTAATACTACCATTTGTTACTGTTACTGTTCTTCCTGTTACTGCATCCTTGTAAGTTCCATTTCTGACACCGCTAACAGTGAATGTTTGCGAACCACCCATTGTTAGACCTACAACAGCATAAGACTCACCATTATTGTAATCACGCACAAACTGTATACCGCTTCCAAATTCATTGACGTGACTCATAGGAGCTTTTTGCAAAGCAGGTACAGTCTTACGAATTAGGTTGAGGCGTTGTATGTGCTTAAACATTTCATGGTTTTTAGTAGCAGTTATATTTTCTGGCAAAAGACGATCACCAAAGTATGCTCTACCAGTTGTGTCTATAGTGTCTGTTGCACCATCGATATCAGCTTTTGCTCCACGCATAAACTGTATCTCTGTACCATAGTAGAGACAAGGAATGCCGCGCACAGTCCAGAGAAGATTGAGCGAAGCAGCTAACATCCAACTTTCGCCGTTGTATCTGTACTTGAAGTCATTGTCCGGCCCTACATCGTGATTATCTAAGAAAGTAACCAGTTTTGTAGCATCACCATAGACCCAATCCATAGCAAATATACCACCTATGCCAGAGAACGAGCCACGTGATATGTTGTCACGGAATGTACTAAAAAGTGAGAAATCGAGTACAGAAAATCCACTGTCACCACCAGCGTTTGGATTTCTTGGATCGTTTGTCAAACGTGTATACCACCAAGGACGAATTGAGCTAGGACCATTGTCACCTCCTAGATCACCCCAACCAGTACCTTTAACAAGGTTTTCTCCAAAGACAAAGAGATTTGGTTTTCTGGCTTTGAAAGCATTCACATACTCTAAAAGGTTGCCTCTTTCAACGTGCTTGACAGTGTCAATGCGTAGAGCATCAACTCCCATATCGATGTAGCGATTGAAAGCGTTTATAAGATACTCTTTGACTACTGGGTGCTCTGTATTGAGATCCATTGTGTCACCAGCCATATGTTTCTGCTGTAATGCAGTGGGATTTTCCCAATCTCCACCAGCCATAAAACCAGATTGGTGATACCAAGTTGGGTTTAGGTTATTAACATCTGTTCCAAAGAAACGATTTGGATCGTAGTTTAGACCGACGGTCTGGCCTGTTTTTGGATCTATCAATGGTGCAGTTCCTAATGGGTCTGAGGTCTGCCGCTCTCTAAACCAGAGTGGGGCAACAGGGTTGTCATTATCCTCATAGAAAGGGAACCTGCTGGTGTCGTAGTTTCCTAGATGGTTAGTATAAGGTGGGGTAAAGACAACACCACTCTTTCTGAAGTACTTGTGAGGTAGTCTATCGATCCAGACCTTGTTACGGATTCCATAGTTTGAGCTGTGATTGATTACTATATCAAGAACAATTTTCAAGCCTTTTGCGTGTGCTGCATTGATGAGGTCTTGGAACGTAGCACCTGAAGACTCTAGTCTTGGATCGACCTTTGTAAAGTCGTAGGCATGGTAGCCGTGATAGTCAAGACCACTTCTATTCTCTACAACAGGCGTTATCCAGATAGCTGTAAAGCCCAGATCTTTTATGTAGTCGAGTTGCTGGATCAAGCCTTTGAAGTCACCTCTCCAGTGTGGATCACCAATCTTGATCCTATCTCTGTTATAGAAGTTATTGTTTGGATCGCCATCAAAGAACCTTGTTGTGAGCAAAAAGTATATAGTCTCTTCTCTGAAATCGTTTCCAGAGACTACAGTATTTGAAACAGTCACATTTACACTTGTGCTTGTTTTGCTATTTCCTGCTTCGTCAAAAGCTTTTGCAGTCAAAGAGAATGAGCCATTTGTAACACTTCTGCTGTTCCAGGCTATTGAATATGGTGAAGCACTGCTTGAACCTATCAACGAACCATTTGCAAAAAATTCTACTCTTGCTACAGCTACATTGTCGCTTGCATTTGCTGAGATATTTACAGTGTTACTCAAAGTTGCACCAGTAGCAGGAGCAGAAAGACTAACAGTTGGCGCAGTTGTGTCAGCTACGGTTGGGTTAGAAGAGTAGATAACACCATTTTTAACCCACAATTCACTTAGAGTAGACTTGTAGTTTGCATTATTATTGTTGTCCCAGGTTCCTGCATTGTTGTTGAAAACAAAATCCAGATTTGTTGTTCCTGACATCACAATACCAGTTTTTACCCACCAACCAGCACCTTCACTCGTTGCAGGGGTTCCTGGCACAGCAGTCCAACCAGCACCATTGTTGTAGTGTATATTGACCGCAGACCAATCTGTTCTGTAGTAGTGGACTGTTTTTGTCACTACCGTATTGTTTACAGAGACGTTGACGGCAGCACTTGTGGTGGAATTTCCGGCTGCGTCATAAGCTTTTGCAGTGATGGCCTTTGCTCCATTAGACACTGCAGTGCTATTCCAGCTTGCAGAAAAAGGAGCTGTTGTATCTGTACCAATAAGTGTTCCAGCAACAAAAAACTCTACCTTTGACACACCTATATTGTCAGCAGCATTAGCCGTTATATCTATTGTGGCAGAAATGTTTGCATTTGCAGTAGGTGATGAAATGGTGACTGTTGGGGGTGTTGTGTCAGATGGTGCACCGCCCCATGGCCATACATCTATAGTTTGACCTGCTGTTGCAACTGTGTTGGCTCCAGGTGCCCAGGTAGTATCATTGATCAACGCTTTGAACTCGAAACTTCCTGTAAGCTGGTCTGTCTGATAGACCCATATATTCCCTGCTGTCCAGGTTGCTAGTCTTCCAACACTCCATGACAAAGGTGCTTGGTTACCTCTGATGTAGATAGAGTTACCGTAACCTACGTCATGGTGTACTCTGATTGTAGTTGTAGCTCCATATCCAACTACTACATTAAGCAGAACTAAAAAAATAAC
>JAEUQL010000860.1 GCA_016789295.1 Blastocatellia bacterium
ATTGCGATGTCTGTCAAGGCTCATCAACATTCCGCGCGCCGTAACCCGCCTTTCGCGAACCCCGCACCAAAGCCACGAAACGCAAGAAAATCAGTTTTTGTTTCTTCGGCAACCTTGCCCGTAACGCCCCGAAGGCGGGTTACGGCGCGGCCGAGCAACGCGCCAACTTCGAGCCATTGCCAACGCGCCTAACCCGCCCTACTTGCTCAAAGGGAAGGACAGGGTGACTTCTTCGGTCTTTGTTATGTGCGCGACAAACACAGTAGACGCCTTCTCGAATAGCTCTTTGTCGGTTGGCGGCGGCCTCGCAATCGAACAGGCCAGGGTGATACCAGGTGCAAGAGCTAGCAGGCTCAGCGGCAGAGAGCGAAAGCGCGAAGTCATATGCTTATGGTGCCCAACGTTTGAATTCAGCGGCTGCCGCAGGCAGTCCGCTGGAATGAAGGGTTAGATCTCGCTACTCGACCTGCACCTGCTTTAGAACTGCATCTGAAATGCGACGCGCAAGATCGGTGGTTTTTACTGCGACGACGGTTTCGTTTGCCGTTCGAGCGAACCATTCATCTCCATTCCCGGCTTGGGCTGTGATCTCCACCGCTGATGGTGAATTCGGCCCATCGGAAACCCATTTAGGAAAGCCATTTGGGTTTTTGCTCGACCAGTAGAGGGCGGGCCCTCCCTGTTGTCCGAGGTGGTTGTACATCCGGTTGCTGCGATGCCCGATATACGCAAGCTTCTCTAACCGAGGGAGTCCAGGCACCTCCACGGATAGCGTGAACGACCATGAGCGTGGCACCGGATGACCGGCGCAGACTTCGATGTAGTCCTGAAGGTCTATCGGCTCAGCGAATATGTGCGCTGAGCATTTGCCTCCGACAGGCTCCAGTTCACTTGAGATGTTGTG
>JAEUQL010000861.1 GCA_016789295.1 Blastocatellia bacterium
TTTGATAGCGAACTTCGAATTCGGTGCGTTGGGACTGCCGCGAAGGTCAAAAAATGCTCGTGTGCCGAGGGACTTATAGGCAAAAAAGAGTTCGTCAACCTGAGCTTGGCTCGAAATGAAACGAGCAATAGGGCTTGCGGCTAATCTTTGTGAGAACTCGCGAGTCGATGCAGGCGGTGCGCAGTAGTCAGTCGAGCTGACCGTTACGACAGGTTTGGCCTGAGCCGAAGGAACCCAACGTTTTTGAAGGGGACAATAGACACTGCCGCTTTGGGGAGCAAAATTCGCAAAAACTGTCTGAAAGGAACCAAAAAGCAGGGCAATTGCCCAAAGAGAGATCAGCAAGTATTTTCGTATTTGCTTCGCCTCTCCTAACATCTTCCTTTTGCCTTTATCCTTTTTCCTTTCGCCTTTGGTTTTTGGTGCCCCCGGTAGGATTCGAACCTACAGCCAACAGATTATGCTTACCAGCTACGCCTTTCGACGCCTCTTTCGAGTTTGTGGTCTGGACTTTCTCTTCATCCGGCGTTTGCCGGAGCCTGCTGTCAAGTCTCTACACCTTTCCCGATTGATTCGGGACTTGGCTCGGGATTACCTTGTGCCGGAAATCGGCATTTAGGCTTCCCCGAATTTAACAGATTCTACTAAACTGTCTGCGGACAGATCTAGCAACCCTTTTTCGCGATGGCCGTATGGAACTTAAATGCACTGTTTGTGAGAAATTTCTAGTTGGCAGGCAACGTATGTTTTGCTCTACCAAGTGCAAAAATTCAACAACAAACAATCGTAATCAAAACTACATTGCTCAACAGCAACGAGGTTATGCTCGTCGAACCGAACTGATCCGAATGAAAGGCGGCAAGTGCCAAAGTTGCGGATACAAAAAGAA
>JAEUQL010000862.1 GCA_016789295.1 Blastocatellia bacterium
CAATTCCACATTGGTTCGATTAAGACCGTTGACGACACCTTTTCCACAATTTCAATCACATTGGTTTCAATTCCACATTGGTTCGATTAAGACCTCGACATTGATTATCTAGAAGACGCCGTCGATCTTGTTTCAATTCCACATTGGTTCGATTAAGACAGTGAGGAGTTCGACGATGAATAATACATACTATATTCGTTTCAATTCCACATTGGTTCGATTAAGACCTTGACCCGGACAACAATTGTTACCACGCATTAGCGGTTTCAATTCCACATTGGTTCGATTAAGACCTGGATCTCTGTCCGTCAGAGATCCAGGAAATTATCAGTTTCAATTCCACATTGGTTCGATTAAGACTAGCCTGGCCTTGCACGTAGCCGCTATCGGCAGTTAGGGTTTCAATTCCACATTGGTTCGATTAAGACTTCGCAGAAAAGACTCTTCTATTTTTTATCCAGCCGTGTTTCAATTCCACATTGGTTCGATTAAGACCTGAGATCGAAAAAAATATTTCACCGAACGAAAATGGTTTCAATTCCACATTGGTTCGATTAAGACAATTTTCTACTATTTTTTTACACGCCCAAATAATTTTGTTTCAATTCCACATTGGTTCGATTAAGACGCTAAACAAATTGCTAGTAGGTTGCCAGACGTCTTTGTTTCAATTCCACATTGGTTCGATTAAGACCGTTCAAAAGCGAAAGCGACAGGCGCATACAGCCTGTGTTTCAATTCCACATTGGTTCGATTAAGACAATATCACTCCTTCTAGATCTCGCAGACTCATTGCGCTGTTTCAATTCCACATTGGTTCGATTAAGACAAGAATCAGCACCGAAGCCTTCCTAGATTTCATTATTGTTTCAATTCCACATTGGTTCGA
>JAEUQL010000863.1 GCA_016789295.1 Blastocatellia bacterium
CCTCCATCAACTACTTCTGAGTCGATGAGAAATATGATTTATCCTCTGAATTGGGAAGAATTATTCAACTATGTTGGTTTCCCAGCATATTTAAAACCTCATGATGGTGGTGGATGGAAACACGTGTATAAATGTGATAATCCAAAAGAGTTTTTCGATGCTTATGACCAAACTGGTGATATTACGATGATTCTTCAAGAAGGAATCGAATTTGACGAGTATTACCGTTGCTATGCAATAGGGAAAAAGTATATTAAAATTATGCCATACGAACCACGCAATCCACATCATTTACGGTACGTTGCCTCATTTACGCCATCAAAAGAGCGATTAGAGCAGTTAGAAGACTATTGTATTCGTTTGGTAACAGCCTTAGATTATGATTTTGACACGTTAGAATTTGCTGTACGTGATGGTATTCCGTATGCAATTGATTTTTTGAATCCTGCACCTGATGCAGAAAGGACTTCCGTTCAAGAAGAAAATTTTGAGTGGGTGTTGGATACTGCTGCTCAGTATTTAGTTGAGTTGGCATTAGAAGGACGTAAAACTCCAAATGGTTATGCTTGGAGTTCATTTATCAATAGTGGAAAATAAGTACTATAAATTCTCAAACTGCCCAGTGCTTTCGTTAGTTTCTGGGCTTTTTTTTGCATATAAATGAAAAAATTCACTCTGCAAGAGTATCTTGTATCGTTATTGTGTGGTTGTATAGCCTTTGTTGTTTATACAGTAACTACTGCTCGTGGTATTGTATTCACGGATAATGGAGAGTTACTTGGCGTGATGTCTACGTTTGGAGTACCTCATCCAACAGGTTCACCGATGTTTATGTTGTTTGGAAGTATTTGGAATTCGCTGGTTAGTATTGTTAGTT
>JAEUQL010000864.1 GCA_016789295.1 Blastocatellia bacterium
ACACTCAAGCCTTCTGATCAGTTGCAGGATATCGTTATCCTGAACGTTGATTTAACCCCTTAACTCTTTTTACGCTTGTACGTGAAGTCATAGGTAGTTGTCCAGGTCTTACCGCCATCGCCCGATGTTTCGTGAAACTGGCGAACCTGATCGGGTCCTTCATTGAAAAAATAAAAATGTACGAGCGACTTAACCCCTTGCGGGTTGGTCATCTCACATTCGAAGCGCATTGCATTGTCGCGGTATTCGCCATTCAAAAATTCGGAAACATTAACGCCACCGGATCCTACCCACACCTGCTTCCACTTTCCGGAAGCCGGATCAATAAAGTTCATACTCTTACCGCTGAAAGGTCCGCCAACAGAAGTCCAGTTTTCGAGAATCATGCATCCGCCGGATGCCATTTCAATTTTGGAGTGACCGGCAAGATTGTTGGTTCCGGTGACATATGCATCCCATTCACCAATCCAGAAATCAAATTGCCGCGCCTGTGCATTGCCCATGCACGGATAAGCATTCACGTATGCCCGCTGACGGAAGTCTTTAAAGCGGGCGTCCTGGCGAAGATTGTCAAGTTCTTTGTGTTCATCGAGCTCCGAGAAGTTACTATATCCGAGCACCAGTGCCCGATCCAGGGAAGCGAACGCTTTGTCTGCTTCATGCTTCATGGCGTATGCTCTGGCCATTCGCGTTTGGACTACCGTTTCCAACGCGGGTGTTGGTTTATTGCCAACGCTTTTCTGATAGTTCTCCAGGGCTTTATCGTAGCTCGAAAGGTTATGATAGCTAAAGCCGAGGCGGTTCCACGCCAGCGCACTGCCCTGCTCTTTCTTCAGCACTTTCTCGTATGCGATGATCGCCTCGCTCCATC
>JAEUQL010000865.1 GCA_016789295.1 Blastocatellia bacterium
TGAGAAAGGCGACATCGGCGGTTTGCTGGCGCTGTTTCAATTCGCTGGGCACGAGTTCCAGCAGGCGGTGATACAGCGCCTGATACTGGATGCGCGGAGTTCCACCGGTCGCAAACATTTCGTCGAACGCCGCGTCGAGTTGGTAATTGGCAAACGGCGGCGAAAATGCCGAAACGGATTTTGGGTCTGTCAGATTGGGCTGCGCCATTGCTTGATCGCCGGAAAGGCGCGAATGCAGTTCAACCACATTCGCAAAATATGTTTGTCGGCAACTGTTGGAACGCTTTCAAAACGGTTCCATCGTCACTCAAGAGAGTCCGTAATACGAAGACCGCAGCAATGGCTGCGGTCCGAATGCTCTATTGGCGCTGGCTTAGTTGAAGATTCGTGATGGTAGAAACGAAACAGACGACCCGTACGGGATTTGAACCCGTGTTACCGCCGTGAAAGGGCGATGTCCTGGACCGGGCTAGACGAACGGGTCAAAAAACGATCCTTCAGAGAGTTCGATGAACAATTGATGTTTGCTCGTCTCTGAAAGGAAGCCGGGATATTACTGACCGACCTGGGATTCGTCAAGCGGTCAACCAAAACATTTTTCAGGTGGTAGGAAATTCCTCCGCGATCAATCCTGCGAACAGGAAGCGCGATCAATCCGAAACATAAAACAGCCGTAACCCAGATTGCGAGCATGCAGGTAGGCAATTTCCGGATTCGCAAACAGTTCGGCGATGACCGTTTCCACTTCGCGTTTGCCCACGGCTTGAGCATCCAGAATACGATCGTCAGTGGAATACGCACGCAACACCACTGCCGAACGGGGATATTCCGGCGGATACGTCGAAGCGTCCGCATACGGTTGGCACGGTCG
>JAEUQL010000866.1 GCA_016789295.1 Blastocatellia bacterium
TGGTTCGATTAAGACTGATGCTACTTACGAAAGAGCAATTCTCTCCAATCTGTTTCAATTCCACATTGGTTCGATTAAGACATCGCCTTGATGACAACGCCATTTCTAGTTACGAAAGTTTCAATTCCACATTGGTTCGATTAAGACCATAGCTACCTGTTTGGAAATTCAGATACACTTTCGTTTCAATTCCACATTGGTTCGATTAAGACATTGTGTGTCGATCGAAAAAAGCAACGATCTGCTAGCGTTTCAATTCCACATTGGTTCGATTAAGACTTAGTAGTGGATAAACTCCTGTTGATCAAGGTGCTAGTTTCAATTCCACATTGGTTCGATTAAGACTCTCTTGTGCTAGAAGCTATGATATCTTCTAGATTGTGTTTCAATTCCACATTGGTTCGATTAAGACAACTTTCCGGCATCGACCGCTTCACAATGTTTTCTGTGTTTCAATTCCACATTGGTTCGATTAAGACTACACTAAATTTCTGTATTTCGTCTTTCCCACAGTCGTTTCAATTCCACATTGGTTCGATTAAGACCCTTCCAGCGTCACGAACTGACCCGTAGCAGAGACGTTTCAATTCCACATTGGTTCGATTAAGACTCTACAGAGTGACCATCGTTTTTTCTAAGATTATCGAGTTTCAATTCCACATTGGTTCGATTAAGACATCACCAGACAGATTGTCCAATTCTTGCTTGTCTTGTTCGTTTCAATTCCACATTGGTTCGATTAAGACTTTGACAGTATAGCCACAGTGTTATCGAGTCGTTTTAGTTTCAATTCCACATTGGTTCGATTAAGACTTGGGACTGGTATTAGCTTACCTCCCTTGCCTGGCAAGTTTCAATTCCACATTGGT
>JAEUQL010000867.1 GCA_016789295.1 Blastocatellia bacterium
GATTAAGACTGTCAGGAAGGCCAGAGGAATACCGAACACTAGCGAGTTTCAATTCCACATTGGTTCGATTAAGACTTTTTACAATAGACACACAATCGTCACAAGCCAACGTCGTTTCAATTCCACATTGGTTCGATTAAGACCAAGCTGACCTAGAAGACCGTGTAACAGTATGTTTGGTTTCAATTCCACATTGGTTCGATTAAGACTTCGACAAAAGCTCCAAGTATGCTTTAGGGAGATTCGTTTCAATTCCACATTGGTTCGATTAAGACTACCTACTCCTTAAAGGCCACACAGGAGAGTTGGATGGTTTCAATTCCACATTGGTTCGATTAAGACCAAGTTCGTCTTTGAGTCCACGCTGCCCGTGCTTTGTTTCAATTCCACATTGGTTCGATTAAGACCTCATCTTCCTTCGACAAAAGCTCCAAGTATGCTTTGTTTCAATTCCACATTGGTTCGATTAAGACTCACAATTTCCTTCTCGAAGGTCATTAGCGGAAAACGTTTCAATTCCACATTGGTTCGATTAAGACGATTACTCGTCCCTTCCTTTCTGCTTGCCCGGTTTTGGTTTCAATTCCACATTGGTTCGATTAAGACGTGGAGTTTTCGCTCTACAACTCTTACTACTATCCGTTTCAATTCCACATTGGTTCGATTAAGACCAAGGATGATAGACACATCTTTGACATTATCGAGAGGTTTCAATTCCACATTGGTTCGATTAAGACTCTCAAACAGTGCTGAAACATATACGGTCATTAGAGAGTTTCAATTCCACATTGGTTCGATTAAGACTTTAACTCTGCAATACCAGT
>JAEUQL010000868.1 GCA_016789295.1 Blastocatellia bacterium
TACGCCAGGTCGCTTCGAAAACCACACTACCAAGAACCAGACAGTCCTGGCGGACCGCTACCGGCTGGAAGCGGGCATCCTGTAACCGGAGGCTACGGCTCCCCGCCCTGTCTTCGTCCAGAGCGATCAAGCTGTTGTGGGGCTGCTCTGCGACCCACAGGCAAGGGCGCGAGCATCGTTGGACTCGACACTCACCGGCGATGGACCGGCACACGGACTTTCGTCCGCCGAAACGACAAAGGCCAAACCGTACGGTTTGGCCTTCTGTCTCAAGCATTCGTGGTGGCCAGGGGCGGAATCGAACCGTCGACACGCGGATTTTCAGTCCGCTGCTCTACCAACTGAGCTACCTGGCCTTGGTGCAAAGAGGCGCGATTGTAGCAGGAGAGGAAGCTTCGGTAAAGCTTTCGGGCACGCTCAAGCACCTGCTTTAGGTGCGATCAAGCACTTCCCAGTACGAGGCGGATTTTGACCAGTACCAGCGCAAGCCATAGCGCGAGCAGGCTCAGACATGCCAGCAGCGCGGGCAATATGCCGTCCGCCATGCGCGCCGGCAGCAGTTTGCGGAAGGGGGCGAATACCGGACGTGTGACGGCCGCAAATAACGCGTAGATGGCGTTGCTGCGGCTGGCGCCGCCGGCCAGGAGGCGTAGCGCGCCCTGCCCCAGCGCCGCGAACAGGAAAATTTCGACCAGGCCTTTGGCGATGCTTACGGCTTCGAGCATGGCCGTTCCGTTACAGCGCAGGCAGGACAAATCCGCAGCGGCACCAGCCGCCACGCCGTCCGCCCGGCTCCGGCCGCCATGCCGCGCCAGCCCGCG
>JAEUQL010000869.1 GCA_016789295.1 Blastocatellia bacterium
AGGCGTGTGTCTCAGAGTGGCAAAGGGTTTCAATTCCACATTGGTTCGATTAAGACCTTTAAGAAAGGAGTAATATATAAACTGAATCGTTTTGGTTTCAATTCCACATTGGTTCGATTAAGACGAAAATGAAAACTAGCATCAGCAGAACTGATTTGAAGGTTTCAATTCCACATTGGTTCGATTAAGACATCTTGTAGGTGAGGGCGTCCTTGTCGATAATAGTGTTTCAATTCCACATTGGTTCGATTAAGACCCGATAGTTGCCCTAACACGGCTGCTATCGTAGAGGTGTTTCAATTCCACATTGGTTCGATTAAGACAGTGAATAAGGTAATGTTGCCACCGGCTGTATGCGCGTTTCAATTCCACATTGGTTCGATTAAGACGGGAGTTACAATCAGGCAGTACAATCAATTCGATTTAGTTTCAATTCCACATTGGTTCGATTAAGACTCTTTGTCAGTTATCACTCTTAAGCTTTTCTCAATGGTTTCAATTCCACATTGGTTCGATTAAGACTTATTCACGAGAGTAAAATTACTACTTTACTCTCGAGTTTCAATTCCACATTGGTTCGATTAAGACTCTCTAACGACAATTATCTATATGAGTTTTATTACATGTTTCAATTCCACATTGGTTCGATTAAGACCGGCGCAAAATTAGATATAGCAGTCGCGATGTGATAGTTTCAATTCCACATTGGTTCGATTAAGACCTTCGACTCCTCTGGCGGGTGGCGGAAATAATGGGTTTCAATTCCACATTGGTTTGATTAAGACTCGTTACACGCTTCAGGGTACTATTCCTG
>JAEUQL010000086.1 GCA_016789295.1 Blastocatellia bacterium
TTGTAAGGAGGATCTAAATAGAGGATATCGCATTCAATGGATTTAATAAGCTCATTAGCATCTTTGTTAAATACTTTGCATCCTGTTACGTGATTGATAATTTCTAATGGCTTAAGGTAAAGCTGCTTTTTAGCACTTTTCTTATAGTCTTTTAGAAAAGCCCCATAAACACTGGCTGTATTAGCTACCTGATCAACTGCCTCAAGTAATGAACATAATATGTAAAAATATTCTTGTTCTGTAATTAAATTCTCACACTTCCATTGCTCTATAGCCTGCCTTATTGCATCAGCTTTTTGTGCATTTTCTTTTGTGTAATAGAACCGATTACTATCTGGACAATAGTTTTGAGTAATAAATCCAGAAACTCCTGGTAAGTCATTAATGAAGGATAATACTTCTTGTACTGGCTCTTCAAAGCGAGAGCGGTGCTTCTGGATTTCTCTAGCGTACTTTTCACGTAAACCAGTAAAAAGAGGTGGTTCATTAATTTCTATGTAAGCCTTGTTTAATACATATGCATAGTATTGCAAATCATTAGCAATAATTTGTAACCCTAAGTGCTTAAAATGTCGCCCAACAGCTCCTGTTCCAGCAAAAATATCGCATAAAACTTTTTCCGTACCGTTAGCTATATTGCGGTACACTTGTTCTAAAAAAGGTCGCAGTGTATGTTTAGATCCTATGTAGTTCATTATCTTTGTCTCTTACTACATAAATCATTATGTTTTTAAGTTTCAATGCCTCTTCTATAGATTTCTACTTTTTCAATCTACAAAATAGACTTAAAAACAAAACCCTGAGAAAAATGTCAATTTAAGAGAATTCTTGCCTAAATTACGGCTTTTTGCAGACCAGAGCTACTAGCATATTCCATCCAATATATTTTTCAGCTCGTGGGAGTCTTTGGGCAAGCTCTTCTGAGCCTTTCGCCTCTTCTAGTCTTTCTAGCAAAAGTCCACTTTCAATGGCTCCATTCACAAAATCCGAAATCTGATAGGGATAGCTGGTAGCTGTGACCTTCTCTCCTGTAACAGGGTTGGTAAAACGGGCTTGAGTGCCTTTGAGAAACATGTTTGGGTGCATAGTTGTTAGGATAGCTCGGCCTCCAGGTTTTAGAACCTTCGCTACTTGACTAAAGAAATGGCCAAGGTTCTCTATATGCTCTAATACAAGAGATGAGACTACTAAATCAAAAAATCCTGGTTCGGTTGGTAGATCTCTGTTGAGATCGTGAAGCAGAAAAGAGATATTTTCTGCACCAGGTTTCTGCATAGCCTGTTTGAGCATTCCTTCTGAAAAATCTATTGCCGTGACACGACTGCCTTGCTGGCTCAATAGCAAAGTATGTCTACCAGTTCCACAACCAAGATCTAACACTTGACAATCAGCGAGATCTATATTTTTCATCAACTGCCAATACAGCCCTGCTTCAGCAGCAGTCATTGGATTGCCATCTTCTTCGTATATGTGCGCCCATCCATTGTACATGTCACGAGTAACACTCATTCTTTTTAATTCCTCGTTCTCTTCTACAAACTACTAAGCTTCTCTTCAAACGTCTTTCCAAAAGATACTACTTCTATGGGAACTTTCAACCTGTTTTTTATCAGATGAACGTAATCGTGTATAAAACTTAAAAGGTTTTTTCTTTCAAGGTCTTTTATGTTCTCATAGACTGGTTTTGCCTCAAAGAGCAGTTGTGTCAATCTGGTTTGGTAAGGAGAAGTGATTTTTATCTCTGTTGCGACTAAGCCGTCACCAAAGAGAAAGAGGTCTGATGGAGCTACCTTATAACCAGTGCAGAGTTTTATTTCATCAACAGAGAATAGTCTATCGAGATTTGTAAGAGCTATTGAATCAAGCCCTTTTGCAATGGTCAAGCTGTAACGAGCGGCCACGAGATCGAACCAGCCCACTCTAAAATCCTGCTGCCAGTCGTTTCTACTGTTATGTTCGTCTGGGATCTTGTCTGTTAATTCCAAGTCTTCTGTCACAAAAGGCCCGGCTCCGTGTCGTGTATGATAGCTTCTAAGAACACCCATTCTCTTTACCTCCCCAGAGTAGTTTTCAAGTAGAAGGTCTGCATTATGAAAAGTAGTTCTAGTTTTTGTGACGTGTGGTTGAAAGCCATACTCTGGATCGAGTAACAGTCCTTGAGCACCTTCAAATACAATTGCGCCACTAGCTTCAAAAAGAGTCTTCTGAAACTTTTCATCAACTAACTGCATTCTGTTTGAAATACTGACATATCTATCAACTATCTTTTCAACAAGATCTTTTTGGGAGATTTGATAAAAGTAACCCGCCAAAGTTTCATTTTCTGGCTCTGTAGCAGAGAGCTGTTCTGCAAGGTCTAATTTCAGTCTCCATATAAAATCGAGTTTTTTCCTGAGTAGTGTTCTATCTTCAATATCTGAAGCAAAGAGTGCACGGTCTTTCAAGTAGTTAGCATCGGTTATGGTTTGTCCAACACCCATTCCGCAACTACCGTGCCTGTGGCTCTTACGAGAAAGCTCTAACATTCTGTTTATGATCTTTTGAAACGGAGTAACTACAAGACACTCTCTATTGATAAAAGTTCTTTGGAATATGTTTTTTATGCCTTTACTTTTGAGGTGTTCAGCTTCAAGCTCCATTCCTATTGGGTCTATTAGCATGAACCGAGAAAGGTAAGTTTTGACGCCGCTTACAAAACTTCCTGAGCCAAACTGTGCAAAGCAATGAAGCTGCTGTTCTGGAGTAGTTACGTGATGAGCAGCTTGTGGTCCACCATTAAACCTAACTACTGTATGTGCTTGTTGAGAACGGACAATATAGTCGGTAACACTTCCCTTTCCCTCATCACCAAAACCCAAGCCCAGCAAAACAAAAGCTTTTCTATCCATTGAACTCCTTCCAAGCTGCTACTGCACGGTCAAAATAGTTCAAACAGACACCATCAGAAAACATAAAATTTCTGTAGCCAAAGAGTTTCATCAGCATCAGGTCAGCAAAGTCAGCCATTGAAGTAGAGCCAGTAGTTTCAAGGGTTGAAAATATTTTTGACGCAACTATTGCCTGTGGGTCTTTTGCAATAATCTCTTTAAGAGCAGTAAATACCTCTACTTTACCAAGGTTTATTACCATATCGTCACGAGCAGCCATTAAAGAGAAGCCATCTTTTTTACTAAAGCTTTTAACAAACTGCATACCTTTTATAGACTCTATTTTGAGAATGACCTCAACTTTTCCACCACCAGCAGTACTTTGCAATTCTTCTACATCAGATAGAGATTCAACAAAAGAGAGCATAAAGTTTCTAACACCACAGTTAATACTTGCTTTGATATACTCTCTATCTTCTTTGGTCAAATATCCTTTCACTTTAAGATTTTGTGAAAGGATATTGATTGCTTGACCTGCACCTACAGCATACTTTGGTGGTGGATCGACATAGACTATATTTTCACGCACAAGCTTTATTTCTGACGGATCATCTCCACGAAAAACTATTTTGGCAGGAAGTTCTACTTCTATTTCATGGTTGAGTACTATTTTTCCATAGTTTGGTACAGCCCACTGAACTATTCTAAGCTGACGCCCTTTCAAATCTATCCAAAGTTTTTTTCGATAAGTCTCGGCTAGCTTCACTATACGTTCTATAGTTTCTTGTGGAGAGTAAGCTGAAACAAGTCCAGTGTTGTAGCGTAAGGCATCAACTAACGGTTCTGCTACTATCTTTTGAAGCAATCTTTCTTGATGAACTGGTGGAACAGTAGCTATTAACATAGTTTGATCTCCTTGTAGAGAACTCTTTTTTCCTAAAAAGAGTTCTCTACAAATGCTTCATAATCTCCTAGACTTAGTTGTACGTTGTTTACCAGAAAGTCTAGAAGGCAAACTCTCTATCTTTGCCAATGTATTAGTATTAGCAAGTGCTTCCAAAGCTCTTCTGGTTTGGCCTTGACGTGAATCGGTTTGACCCTGACTTTGCATATCGACTACATATGTATCTAAATCGCTAGTTCCTTCAACAAGTGCAAGAGCACCCATCATCACATCCAGTATTGCATTTGGATCATCAATTATTAGTATGTTCTCGCGTGGTATCACACTTGCCCACTGCTTTTTGATCAGCTCGTCATCATAGCCTGCGTAAAGCTCTCTGTTATTCTCTACTGGCCGCTCATTTGGATTGTAGTCAAACTTATAGACATAGACGTTACTACTTGCACCTACTTTGTTGGCCTGGGTCTGCCCTTCGAAATGTTCTATCTTTCCATTAATCTCTATTTCAACTTTGAAAGGGGTTGCTTGGTGACTTGGTTCGTGAAAACGGTAGTTCTGTACAAAGACTCTATAACGCCCCTTTGGAGCTTCTCCTTTTCTCCAGCGTATATTCTCAACTGGCTTTGTAGTCTCGCCATAAACATTCATATCGACATCTAGCCACCCTCCACAAGGAGAACGCTTGTCACCATAGTAGAGATGAAAACCCGAAGGTGTGATTATGTGTAGATCTAGATCGTTGCGATTGTTCCACAGTAGCGAGGCTCTTATGTCTACCCCTTCATATTGTCCGCCAGCCTCTTCGACACGTTTTTTGATCTCTGCATCAATATCACCTTTGCGCTCTTGCCAACTCTTTTGTGGATATATAAAGAAGACATGAAACTTCTCTTGAAGCTCAGCAAAAATTTCTGCTGATGAAAGGTCACTTACTGGTACATCACCTATCCACTCTTTAATCTGCTCTTTATCCACTTTTTCATAAAACCCTTCATCACCTACAAAAAAGAAGTAGCCTTTTTTGCCTCTTTGGTTGACCGACATCACAGCATGTCGAGCAAAATAGTAGGCCATCAACTCGTATGACTCTTTTCCTGTGCCCCCACCTCCCTCTTCAAGCCATATCTTGCTCAGTACATCATCAAGGCGATTATCCGACTCAAACTGCCCTACTTGAATAGGTGCTTTATCACCAGCAGAAGCATCACCTATGGCGGCAAAGCTTATCTCCGGGTCGCTTACATAGCCTTTTAATATTATCTGTCCAATAAAAGACGGAAGTTTGCTATAGACAATTTTTGCATCATCACCTCGCGAACGTGTAACATCCATTGCTACAACTATTGGTGTAGAGTTTGGATGTTGATCATTATCTAGACATTCTCGTTTCTTACCTTTGATGTTCAAATCCGGGTGACAGGCACGCCTTGCAGGATTTGAACCTGTATATCCCTCGTAAGTGAATACATCTGTTCTAGTTGAACGGCTCTGTTCAGCTACGTCATAGTCATAATATCCGCCACCCATAAATCTTCTCCTTTTGACTACATTTCAAATTTTAGAAACTTTCTTTCTCCCCAAAGCTCTACTACCAGTTGCCGCAAATAGTGGTACATTTCCCACGCATCTTGTGCTCTTTGTAGCGGACTTTCACGAACAAAGAAGAGTATCAAGCGTTTTAATTTCTCTTCTATTTTCTTAGGCATGGAGTTGGTTTTGACCTCTCCTCCAAGCAGAAAGATCATAGACTTACCAACAGAGTAAAGGTCTGAAGCAGGAATAGGGGGCTTCTTCTGTACAACTTCTGGAGCACTGTAATCTTCGTTATAGACCTTAAATTTTTCGCCTTTGCGTACAGCATAGCTCCAATCAATCAGAAAAAGGTTATGGTCTGAAGGTCTAATCATCAAATGCGCTGGCTCTATGTTAGCGTGCAATATACCTTTGCTATGCGCGTAGCCAAGCACGCTTAGCAAACGGCTCAGCATCCAAACCATATGCTTTTCTGCTACACCTTCTCTGTATCTGTCACGTACCGAATAAAGGTCATAACCATCGAGGTAGCTGATGATGTTGGCCATTTGGCCTTCGCTGGTCTTAAACTGGTCTATAAGTTTTGGAAGATGCTTACTGTATGGGCTAGATTCTTGGTTTAGTAATCTCAGTATCCGTGCTTCATTTAGTGCTAGATCGTTATCTTCTGGATCGGCTATAACCTTTGCAACTATCTTTACTACTTCACCCTGTTCATTTGTGTAGTCACCAGCATACAGAGTGGAAAGATCGCCTTGTGCAATTGTAGATCTCAAGTGATAGCAAGCACGCTTGGTTTCGACTACAAAATCTATCTCCTCTGTTTCATCCTCAACCACTCGCTCTCCATAAGTTCCCTTTTCAAGCTTCAACTTCGCTCGGTTGTAAAACAGCGTTACCTTCGGAAATATCTCGGCTGCTAGCTTGTGCTGAAATGTATCTATTGGATAACGGTCTGGATGTAACAGCTTGGCCAGTTGCCTGTAGATTCCAGCCAATTCATCCCTCTTGCTCTCTACTGTTTCGCTACTTAACTCTCCAAACAGATCCTCAACTACTTCAACCTGCTTTACTACTTTATAGACCTGCTCTAACTCCTTGCTCATCTCCAAACTCCTCCGAGCTAAACCTCTTCGTAGTTAGTGTAGTAAAGACAATAACATCATTAGTGTAAAAAAGACAATATTATTTTTTATAAAGTTTATTTTTGGCGATGTAGGCAGCGACTTCTGGGCTGACCAGGTTATCTATAGGGAGTTCTGCTCTAACGCGGTCTCTAACGGAAGTAGCAGAACCGATGAGGTTGGCTATTTCGATAAGTTCTGAAGAAGGAGGAAGATCGGAGTGGTTTAATGAATAGCCTGGGCGCAAGAAGATAGCAAAATTGAGTTTGTACCAGATCTCTGCACCTTGTTTCCAAACACGATGTATCTGCGAGTCTGCATTACGACCTCCAGCAACGATGTCACCTCCAACAGCGTGCCAGATCTCGCTATCGGGAAACCGTTCTCTGTAGCGTTCATCTAGCAGATATGTAGGTGTATAGCTGTTCTGATCCAGATCTGACATATCAAGCTCCAAGTTTGAAATGCCATTAAAAGCCATTTTTACAAGCTCTTTTCGGTGATGGTGCGAGATCTCGTTTACCGAAACTTTGTCACTACGAAAGCCACAAGGCACAATCACAACTAGATCAAAAAGTCGTGAGAGTTTTTCGGCTATACGGCGATGGTGCAAACCTGGAGGGTTGAAACTTCCTCCAAAAATTGCTACACGCTGTTGAGCTGTGTATCTAGAAAGCAGTACTTTCTTTAGGTCTTTGTAGCGCTCGGTGAAGTGTGCAGCAAGTATGGACTCTCTGAGGTCTGTACCAAAGGCTCGCTTGCTCACTATCGGAACGGCTGTACTCTGCACACGCTTAAAGTAAGAAGCGTGAAAAAGATACCAATGTTGCTCTAAGTCCTTGATAAACTCTCTGGTAGATCTAAAGAGTCTCGACAGAGTTGCTTTTTCAAGCTTCAATTCTTCTTCAAGCTTTGTGTGTGCATATTTTTCTAAAAACCACTCAGGATTGCGTCGAAACTCTGTAAAAGCTCTTACCATTTCGTCGTGATAACCACGCCGATGGAGGTTTCCATAGTCGAAGGGATCGACTTGACCATCGCTCAATTCAGCAGTCGGGCGCATCTCAAAGCATTTCTGGGGAATAACTTCACGTCCAAAGACCACACGATTAAAATAGTCGGCCAGTTGATAGACTTCCCGTTTAACTAAGTCTCCTATCGGAGCAATGAAACCGGCCATATCACCATAAAGCGTTCCATATCCAAATGCCGCTTCAACTTTATTCCAATTAGAGCTAAATACTGCTCCAAGATTTTGTGCAAGTGCTGCAAGTATCTCCATACGAACTCGTGCTTGAATATTTTCATATGTAGGACTGTTTGGCTTGCTGTTGGTTGTCCTTGCTATAACTTCTACAATCTCCTCTATGGGCTTTACTTCATAGCGTATTTGCAGATTTTCAGCTAGCTTTCTAGCTGTAGATTGAGTCTCTAAACTGTTGTAACGCGATGGCATGTTAACAGCTAGCACATTCTCTGCACCTAACAAGTCAACATAAATAGCTGTTGTAAGAGCCGAATCTATACCACCGCTTACCCCAACAACTACCTTTCTTTTATCAGGAGGAAGTGTCTTAAACATCCCTTCAACTGCTTTTTTAACTGCCTGATAAAGCTCTGTTGTATCATCTGTCGGTTTTGTGATAATTGGCCTATTGTCTGTGTCAAAAACAAAATCCTCCACCCCAGCTTTATAAGCACCAACCTCGAATAGTGGCTCACCGGTTGCGGAGTAGATTGTAGAGCTACCGTCAAAAACAACTATATTCTTTCCAGTATTTTGAACCCCTGTATTGTTGACATAAACAAAAGGCACTTTGCAATCGGATAACAGTCTTTTGACCACTTCGTGCCGCTTTCTATTCTTCTGCCAACTCCACGGAGAAGCTGAAATATTTACTACTATCTCTGCACCATTTTCCACAAGGTACGATGTAGGATTCAATTGATAGTCTTCTTGCCACATATCTTCACAAAGAATTACTCCCAATCGTATCTCACCAATAGATGTCTGTAGTAAAACAGGTTTGTAAAGATCTTCTACCAAGAAATCTTCCAAAGATGTAACAAATTTAGATTCTGCTATTTTTCTTAATGAGTAGAAATGTCTGTCGTCATTAAATATTCGATAGTTAGGTTGAAGTGTTTTTATTGCTGCTCCTATCCATTCTCCATTCTGTGCTATCAGTGCAGTGTTAAATTTACGAACCCTACCATCTTCACCTTTTTCTTTATTTTCGGTTGTAATAGTTCCAAAAATTGCTATTATTTCAGCCGTGGTTGCTCTTTTAATCTGTTCGTTACATATTTGGGTGTCTTTGATAAAGTGGGAGTCCTCGAAGAGATCTCCTGCTATGTACCCAGTAATACACATTTCGGGAAAGACTATTATATCGACGTTTCTGCTAGCAGCAGCTTGGATGCTACTTATCACGTAATCTTTGTTAAGATCAGGGCGTCCTGCAATAACAGGCATCTGGCAGATAGATATCTTTAAACCTTTAAAGTTCATCGCGTATTAGCTTCCTGCTTTCGATAATATAACGAAGAGTATGATAGAACTTCAGAAAAACTTTAAGGAAAATAGAGATGTATAGCTGAAAAATATAAAAATTTCTGGGTTCTTGTTAAAACAAGTGTAGTATTTTTATATTTGATCAAGTTAATATTTCTGAATAAAGAAAATTTTTTCAGAAGTTCTTGTGCAGTATATATCTTTTTACGCAGGAATCTTCCTATGGAGCAAGCTCTTATCATTTCAAGTATATCCGCACGTACCGATGTGGGATTGGTGCGGTCAAATAACGAAGATAGCCTACTTCTGGCCGACCTGAACGAGAAAGCTGTCCTACCCAGCCATTCCAACTTAACCAGACCTTTGCAAGACAACTACCTGTTGATGGTGGTTTCTGATGGTATGGGAGGAGCAGAGGCAGGCGAAGTAGCTAGCGAGTTGACTGTACTTGCTATCAAAGATGTTTTTGCTCGGCTGTCAAGAAATATCCCTCCTCATGACAGGCTAGTAGCAGCAGTCGAAGAAGCCAACCACATAGTCTGGAACGAAAGTCAGACAAATGGAACTTTGAAAGGGATGGGAGCAACTGCTACGGCTGTTGTGGTAGATGGTAACCAAGCATACATTGCAGAAGTTGGTGATAGCCGAGCCTATTTGATCCGCAGTGGAAAGATAAAGCAGGTCACTACTGACCAGTCCTTCGTTGCTCAACTAGTAGCCAAAGGTCTTCTCAGACCTGAAGATGCCATTATTCACCCAAGAAAGAATATGATCTTGCAGTCGATAGGTGTGAGAGACACTATAAAAGTGGCTGTAACTATGTTTCAACTTCGCCGTGATGATGCACTTCTTATATGTAGCGATGGGTTATCAAACTTGGTCATTCCTTCCGAAATGCTCTACTTCGCAGAAAACTATCCACCTTCAGAAGCTACACAACACCTAATAGACCTAGCCAAGAGCCGTGGAGGTAATGACAACATTACTGTGATACTTTCTAGATTTGATGGTTCGGGTCTTGCAGATGAGTCTGCAAAGGTCAAGATGACCGATGATCTAAAGACTATATCCAGCTATGATCCAGAAGAGAATATTGAAAAGAGCCATATGAGAACTCAACTGCTTGGAGCCGCCTCTTTTGGTGATAGGTATTATGGGTCGTCTTCTGGTTCTCAGAAAAAGATTCGTATTACTGAAGCTATCTCTGAAATTCCCCAAAAAGATATGATTCAAGATAGCCTCAGAAAGCTTGTAGAGCATATTGACTACACCTACCAACTTTTTGACTTCACTAAATGCCAAACTGAAGCATCTTTTGACGAACTTCTTCATCAGAGTGTCCACTTTCTGCATCAACCAGCTATTTTGGAAAACATCAAAGAGGCTATGAACAAACTAGAAGAGGCCAAAGACTCGACAGCAAAGCTCTTCAAATTCTTTACTAATGGAGATGTTGGAGTTTCCGAAGAGAGAGAC
Organism: Blastocatellia bacterium; assembly: GCA_016789295.1. Classification (GTDB taxonomy): domain Bacteria; phylum Acidobacteriota; class Blastocatellia; order Chloracidobacteriales; family JADJPF01; genus JAEUQL01. The sequence continues at coordinate 10,420 of JAEUQL010000086.1, forward strand.
TAATCAACTCTCTATACTTCCTGCAACAGTGAAACTATCGTTGAAAATTCCTACACTGTTTTCATCATTTTGCTGATGAAAACAAGAATAGTTCTTATCTTCATATCTTTGCTACTTTCTGAGCCAAGCTTTCACATCGTCGATGTTAGCAAAGTCAAAGATAGCTTCAGCAAGAGACTCAAGACCATCAAGTTCTAAATTCTTTACACTTTCTTCTACTTCCGACGGCACAGAACCGAATCTCTTGTTCAACTGCTTCAAGATCACCTTCTGCTCATGGGCTATGCCTTCTTTCAATCCTTCTTCTTTACCTTCTTTTTTACCTTCTTTTTTACCTTGTTCAATACCTTGTTCAATACCTTGTTCAATACCTTGTTCAATACCTTTTAGTACCCAACGGT
>JAEUQL010000870.1 GCA_016789295.1 Blastocatellia bacterium
TTAGCCGCAGAATTAATGCTTCATGCCGTGTGATATTCGCCAATAGGAATCACGATTGAAATGTAAGGCAGGTATAGAAAGAGGTATGAATACTTGAGAAATGGCTAGATGTCTGAATGTGCCAGACAATCAATATCACACAGGTATATTAATAGTCACGACAAGGTTGATCTCGATAATAGAGAGTTGAAACGCACGGAATAGGTATATTGGCTTAATTTTGGGACGTGGACAAAGAAATTATATATCTGGACAATAATGCGACTACGCAGGTCGATCCTAGAGTATTGGAGGTGATGCTTCCATTTCTCACGAATAACTTTGCAAATGCATCTTCAACACATCAGTTCGGAGTTGTTGCAAATGATGCTGTGAAAAAAGCGCGTGGTCAGGTGGCTAACTTAATCGGTGCTCAATTGAACGAAGTAATATTCACCTCTGGAGCGACAGAAGCAATCAACCTTGCAATTAAAGGTGTTGCAGAAAATTATTCCACCAAGGGCAACCATATCATTACTGTATGTACTGAACATACTGCCACGTTAGATACCCTTAAATATCTAGAAAGTAGAGGATTGGAAGTAACATACTTGCCAGTCAATGAAAATGGGCTCATTGACTTGAATGATTTGACGAATGCTTTACGACCAACCACAATTTTAGTGGCCGTAATGTTCTCTAACAACGAAACTGGTGTCATTCAGCCAATTGTTGAAATATCTTCCCTAACCCATAAGGCAGGTGCATTGTTTTTTTGTGATGCGACTCAAGCCGTTGGCAAAATTGACATTTCAGTCGATACCTATGGTATAG
>JAEUQL010000871.1:0-305 GCA_016789295.1 Blastocatellia bacterium
TTAGACTATGCTATTGCGGTTGCAAAAGGGCTTACTATACTACCGGGTGTGCAAGTTGGTTTTGGAACTTTCCGATTTGAGCGTTACGATGGCGTAACAGAAGGTGCTGTTGGAAACGTAGGTACTATAAATAATTCCATCAAACGTTTAGAAACATCGCAGTTTACAATTCAGCCCGGTTTAAACATAGAGTATACCATTTCATCTTTCGCTATGATAAGGGGTTACGCCGGATACAATATTGCCTCAAATGGCGATTGGACAGAAAACCGAGTAACAAAAATTTCCAGCGTAGAACCCAAGTT
>JAEUQL010000871.1:315-802 GCA_016789295.1 Blastocatellia bacterium
CTCAGGATTAATTTTTGGTGCAGGAGTATTTGTAGGATTGTTCCGGAACGAGTAACTTTGCGCCCGTTTTTACCGAAGCGTTTACAAAACCGCCCGGAAAAACAACGTTGGGATGTTAGCTCAACGGTTAGAGCAGCAGACTCATAATCTGTTGGTTGGGGGTTCAAATCCCTCACGTCCCACACACAATAAGCCGTATACATTATTATATATATGTGTACGGCTTTTTTTATTTGCTATCGCGTGACGGCACCTACCATTGATTCAGTTAATGGCGTATTACATACGCCAGCCTTTTCTGCCGGAAGGAACCTCGATTACGCAAGGTTGGTTATCGTTGAAGATAAATAAAAGAAGAGTGGATGTGTGTAGTTATACAGCAAGCGTAGATGATGGGAATACAATAGGCATAATATGCATATTGTGTATTTTTATACACAGGAATCCAATCGTAATTATTCAGTTATTATTTTATCCTATATATATG
>JAEUQL010000872.1 GCA_016789295.1 Blastocatellia bacterium
GGCCGAGAAAGTCATAGATTCCGCTTACGCCTACCAAATGGGCGCAGTACTCTTTAAGCCTACGCTCACGGTGAACCCTCAAACATTTCGCCCCACACGTGCCGGTGCGCTATCTTATTTCGTTGGCGGTGACCCATCCTTCCCTGCCGACACAGGTTTTGCTCTAAAAGGCTGGAAAAAATGTGAGCCTGTCACTTCTGCTATTTTTCTTGATGGCAATAGCGCAATTACTATGGGGAAAGTTCACTTCACAGATAAAAATGGGAAAGTGACTACCGTTGACAAAACGTGGGGTTACGTTAAAGACGATGCGGGAAATTTGCGCATTAACCTTCACCATTCATCATTGGAGTACCAACCTAAGTAAATCCGCTATAAACCCATAGGCAGTGGAGTTGTTGCCTAACAAGTCATTCCAGCGGACTGCCTACGGCAGCCGCTGAATTCCAACGTTGAACGACAGCTTTCCCAAAAGCTCTACGGCTGCTCTGGGTCGGGACGCGACGAGCAACCTTCTTAGTTCGGCGCCGGAAACCGGCCGCTCAAGTTTCGCATCCCGAAAGCTGCCGGACGCCATCGAGTGCAGCCGACCCAGACCGGGCATCCGGACTTCCCCGAAGCCGCCGCTGAGCACAGGGGTCTTCTGTGAGTTTCGCTGCCACGAAGCTGCCGTTCGTGACCTCACGACTCCGGCCAGGAGCGGAAACTCGTCCTGCCAACAGAAAGGTCAGTCGAATGGCTCGATAACTCCAAAAGCTGCCTGGTGGCTTATGCGCGCACCTCT
>JAEUQL010000873.1 GCA_016789295.1 Blastocatellia bacterium
AGGTACGACTTACTTGTCTCTGTGCTCGATAACTTCGTCGATCAGACCGTATTCCTTTGCCTGCCACGGATCTAGGATACGATCGCGTTCAACGTCGAGTTCAACCTTATCGAACGGCTGCCCTGTGTGAAGAGCGATCAATTCCGATGTCATCTTACGCATTCTCAAGATCTCTTCGGCCATGATTCGAACATCGGTCGCCTGACCTGACGCTCCGCCTGACGGCTGATGGATCAAAACACGCGAATGCGGCAATGCAAATCGCTTGCCCTTAGCACCTGCAGTCAACAACAATGCTCCCATCGAAGCACATTGGCCGACACAGATGGTCGTCACATCATTTTTGATGAACTGCATCGTGTCATAGATGGCCATACCAGCAGTGATCGAACCACCGGGGCTGTTGATGTAGAGGTTGATATCGCGTTCGGGGTCTTCGGCTTCGAGAAAAAGGAGCTGAGCCACGAGAAGATTCGCGATCTGATCGTCGATCGGCGTACCGATGAAGATAATGCTGTCTTTAAGAAGCCGGGAGTAGATATCGAAGGCTCTCTCGCCTCGCGACGTCTGCTCAACTACCATTGGGACCAATGCCATACAGTTCTTACCTCGTGCCTGTCTATATGTTCAGGCCGTACCTTAGCTTTCTAATTATAAATGGTTGAAAATATGGCTATTGCCATCAATGACAACCGATTCTACACGTAATTTTCCAAAAATCAAGCCGTAAGTTTTCCACAGGCGTGCAACCTATGCTTCCTTAGCCTTCTTCGTTGAAGGC
>JAEUQL010000874.1 GCA_016789295.1 Blastocatellia bacterium
CTTCTTTATCGCAATCAGAGCAACCCGGAACGCCTTTCAACACTTCTACATTACTAATTTCACCTGTTTCATTAACAACAAATTTTAAGAAACATTTTCCACTGATCCCCGCTTCGCGAGCCATTGAAGGATATTGCAAATTCTTTTGAATAAACTTTCCAAGTTCAGCAATTCCACCAGGAAACTCAGCGTTCTCTTCCACAATAGTAAAAATTTCAGGTGCCGCGGTTTCTGTTGGACCTTTTATCTCGGTTGGTGGAGCAACAATATCCTTTTCACCTTCCTGGTCTTTAACACCTACGTTGGTTTCTTTTACCTCTTCCTGTAATTTTTGAGGCTCTTCTTCAACAGCATCATCCTTAATTACCGGCGGAACGAATTTAACCATCTCAACCATTGGTGGTGGTGGTGGTGGCGGTGGTGGCGGTGGCACCTCTTCAATTGGTGGCGGCGGTGTAAGATCTATTTGTGTGTTCACGATCTTTTCAACCACTTCCTCCTCTTGCGGACGGTCCATAAATTTCTTTAAGCCCATTAATGCTAAAGAAAATACAAGCATACCGCCAATAATGAACGTTACGCGTTTGTTGTAGTTTCTTCTCAGCTCAAAAGCGCCGTATTCCTGGTTGCGTCCTTCAAACACCAGGTCGTTACGCGAATCAAGTGTTACATCATTCCAATTTTGTAACATGTTTACCTCCTATTTTTAATTTGTTCCAACTTTTTCGTTAACAAGATCAAGCTCCGGTTTCAAAATATCCACCATTACATATTTACCTA
>JAEUQL010000875.1 GCA_016789295.1 Blastocatellia bacterium
AGAGAATTGTAAGCAAGCGAGATGATCGAGGAGGTACGATGCCAAAGCCAGAAGAGTACGAATTTTTTATTGACAGCAGTCGTTGTATCGGCTGCCAGGCATGTTTGCAAGCCTGTACCGAGTGCGATACCCACAAAGGCGTGTCGATGATTCAGCTTGATTTTATTGACCGTTCGGTTTCAACACAGACGGCCCCAGTGGTCTGTATGCACTGCGACTCTCCGACCTGTGCCGAAGTCTGTCCGGCGGATGCGATTAAGCGTACCGAGGACGGCATTGTACAGACCGCTCTGAAGCCGCGCTGTATCGCCTGTAATAACTGTGTGCTGGCATGTCCTTTTGGTGTTCCGAAGATGCACACCGGCATGAATATGATGATGAAATGCGATATGTGTTATGACCGCACTTCCGTTGGCTTAAAGCCCATGTGCGCTTCAGTCTGTCCAAGTCAGGCTTTATACTATGGCACCCGTGAAGAAATCGAGGCGATGCGTCCCAATTCACGTCCCGTGAATACCTTCCAGTTTGGACGACAGACGATCACAACGAAGGTGAATATGATGGTGCCAGTCGAAGAACCATTCAACCTGGTCGAAATGGCGCGTGCGATGTATGACGCCCCATCCACTCAGGATATGGTTGATGACCCGCTGCTGGCAAATATGTATAGTGAGTGAGTTGATGTCATGAGCGAAGAGAATACTTTAACGAACCGCGATATTCACCCAAAGACTCCTGATGGTCGTTCTGCCGAGGAGCAGCCCCGTTGGCGGCAGG
>JAEUQL010000876.1 GCA_016789295.1 Blastocatellia bacterium
AAATTCGTGAGGCTGGCAGCCATCAAGAATTGCTGTCACAACGCGGGATTTATCATCGTTTATATCAATTGCAGTATAAGGAAGAAGCTGCCGCCCGGGCGCATTGCAATGCGGATTAACACGCGAACAAAGAACCCTTTTTCCCGTTTGACAACCCAATCCATGCTGCGTAAGATGCGCCTTGCTTTTTTGACATATTCAGCAAATCAGCTGCACTTTTCTATTAAAAATGGCTTTGGTGTTGCTGTATACGCGCAATGAATATTGAGCCGACTTAGCTCAGTTGGTAGAGCGACTGATTCGTAATCAGTAGGTCACCGGTTCAAGTCCGGTAGTCGGCTCCATTTATCTGAATGATTGATGCCCCAGAAGGCGAACAAAGCCAACCAACACTTAAGCCACAGGCTCTCCTGTTGATGACAACTCACACACGTCTGCAAACAAACGAGATGAGATACTGACCTTTGTTTAATCGCTGGCAATGACCAGTACTGGTATTCGTACTGCCCTAAATCACCAAAAGGAGTTGTTGATCTATGTCATTTTTGAGGGGCTACCTTCGATTTTCTCTTAAACATTTCACCAAACAACCAAACCACTCACGATTGATGAGCGTTGCCTTGATTGCCTGTCTGATTTCGGGCGGAGTGCTGCTGGGAACCTGGTCAGGACGGGCAGAACGCAGCGCAATCACGGGCAAATCAAAAGTCGTTTCTTCATCCACGGCGAGCAAGAAAGCGGAACGAGTTTCAACACGTCAGGACGATCCGCCCAA
>JAEUQL010000877.1 GCA_016789295.1 Blastocatellia bacterium
TTAGATTTGATTTTCAATACTTGCCCAATAATAATCTCCAGAATTCTGAATCTGATCTTGGATTGCGTTGTTCTATTTCACCTATTACTTGATCAAAAACTTTCTCTGGAATTGGATTTTGTTCTAAAAGGACTGGATATTCTCTACCTATAGAAACTTCAAAGACTAGATCTAAAGCAGCAAGAAGTTCCTTAAATGCATCGGCTATTTTGGTTGGTAACCACTGACCTATCCCAATCATCGCTGTAAAAACAGGGATATCTAGTTGAGCTAAGTCTACAAATATTGGATCACCCACTGATTCAGCATAGCCAATAACAAGCCAGTTCGGCTGCCAATCACCGTCAACAGTTCCAACTAATGACTTTCCTTCAGCATCAACCGAATAACCAATTTGTCCTTTTTCTAACTGATCTTTTTTAAAAAGGCAAATTGCACAATAGCCTATTGATATATAGTGTCGTTCAATTTTATTTAACTCTGATATAAATGCTTCAGGGATCGTTTTAATCAATAAATCCTTCTTTACCTAACAGAATGTTTTAATTTTACTAAAAATGGATGAGCAGAAAATACAAGTTATCGTCTGGAATGAATTTCAACACGAAAAGAGAGACTTAGCAGTTGCAAACATCTAACCAGACCGAATACACGAAACAATAGCATCTTTGTACAGTAGTTAGATTTGATTTTCAATACTTGCCCAATAATAATCTCCAGAATTCTGAATCTGATCTTGGATTGCGTTGTTCTATT
>JAEUQL010000878.1 GCA_016789295.1 Blastocatellia bacterium
TTTTCTTTCATTTCCACTTCAGTTGGAGCACCTATATTTAATACTGCAACGCCTCCTGCCAATTTAGCTAAACGCTCTTGCAATTTTTCTTTATCGTATTCTGAAGTTGTGGTTTCAATTTGTGCTTTGATTTGATTGATACGTGCTTCAATCATTTTCTTAGCACCTTTACCTTTTACAATGGTCGTATTGTCTTTGTCTATTGAAATTTTTTCGCAAGTACCTAGATTATCCAATTCTGTATTTTCAAGTTTGTAACCTTTTTCATCAGAAATCACTGTACCGTTTGTTAAAATCGCTATGTCTTCCAACATTGCTTTGCGGCGATCTCCAAAACCAGGTGCTTTTACGGCTACCACTTTTAATCCACCACGTAAACGGTTTACCACCAATACTCCCAAAGCCTGTGAGTCAACGTCTTCAGCAATAATTAATAAAGGTTTGCCGGTTTGAACAACTTTCTCAAGAATTGGTAACATCTCCTGCATGTTGGAGATTTTTTTATCGTAAATCAGTATCAGCGGATTTTCATATTCAGCTGTCATGTTTTCAGCATTGGTTACGAAGTATGGACTTAAATATCCACGATCGAATTGCATACCTTCCACAACGTCCACTGTAGTTTCAGTTCCTTTTGCTTCCTCAACTGTGATGACTCCATTTACACCAACTTTTTTCATTGCGTTTGCAATCAAATCACCTATTTGTTCGTCGTTGTTTGCAGAGATCGAACCAACTTGTTTGA
>JAEUQL010000879.1 GCA_016789295.1 Blastocatellia bacterium
GTCTTGGCTAAGTTTCAATTCCACTCTGGTACGATTAAAAGTACTACTCGCATCAGGTGTGTATGACCCGCTTTTTGTTTCAATTCCACTCTGGTACGATTAAAAGAGCGCCGTGCATGCTCCATTCGTGCGACAAAAACTGTTTCAATTCCACTCTGGTACGATTAAAAGAGCGTCACCCACTCCCCAGCCGTTAGCGTGGTGCCGTTTCAATTCCACTCTGGTACGATTAAAAGCCTCCGCCGCTGCCGGCTTTGTCCTTACCTGTAATGTTTCAATTCCACTCTGGTACGATTAAAAGTTATCGTTATGGTTGTCCAGCCGATTAGGTCAGAGTTTCAATTCCACTCTGGTACGATTAAAAGGCTCACGTCGCGGGTAATGTCGCGGGAGTTGTAAGGTTTCAATTCCACTCTGGTACGATTAAAAGGTAGCAACCGGGGAAAGTTTGCCGCCGTGGAAACGAGTTTCAATTCCACTCTGGTACGATTAAAAGCGCCCGCTTCTTTGACGCGCTTTAAAAAGTTCTTTGTTTCAATTCCACTCTGGTACGATTAAAAGTTTACACGGAAAGAACTGATAGGCGCCATCGAGGCGCGTTTCAATTCCACTCTGGTACGATTAAAAGCGCAGTGCCCAGGCGCGCATCCGCTGGCATGGCATTGTTTCAATTCCACTCTGGTACGATTAAAAGTGGCGATACTGGAAAAGAAAGTATAATTTCAAGTGCAGTTTCAATT
>JAEUQL010000087.1 GCA_016789295.1 Blastocatellia bacterium
CAAGCATTCTGACAGCACTGAGGTCGTTTGTGGCTCTTGCCATCAAGTCACCTGTTCTGAACTGGTGGTAGAAAGCTAGTGGAAGTCTCTGAAGATGTTTGTAGTAGTCGTTTCTCAGATCGTTCTCTATGTCTCGCGACATAGCAACAAGTATCATTCTCTGAAGATAGAGAAAAAATCCTTTGACCAGAGCTATAGCTAGCACGATCAAGGCATAGGTCATCAATTTCTCTCTTGTCAATTCTCTCTGCAGTTCGTCTATTGCTCTGCCAACAAACACAGGGGCAGCAAGCCCGACGACTGCAGACAACAGCACACAGAGGCAGCCATTGAAGAGCTTCACTCTGTATCTTCTGTAGTAGACCATCATTCTTTGGAAATTTGTCATAACGCCCTTTCACAATCTAGAACAGCCTCGACCCATTTGGCAATCCGAATAATCCATATACAAGCAGAAGGGCAATACTCTCTTCTAGCACTCTTGCTGACAATAAGTTCTACATCTGTCGAATAAGTGAATAAAGAAAAATGTTGTCTACTTTTTTCTGGCTGCCAATTTTATTTAAAACTTTGTAAAAACCTTGGCAACCTAAATAAATCTAGTTCCATCTGTTGACCAACTTAAAGTTATGCCCTGTTACGGAAAAAGGAGAAAAAAAATGAAAAGCTTTGTAAAAACTATAATCTCCATAATGATTCTTCTCCCTGCTCTCTGCTCTGCACAACAGAGTACTGTTCGTGTAAACACCAACCTTGTTGAAGTTGATGTTATTGTCACTGATAGTAAGGGAAATTTGGTCAAAAATCTAACTGCAAAAGATTTCGAAGTCTATGAAGATGGTAAACGTCAGACTATAACCAACTTCTCGTATATAGAGACAAACAAGCAGTTTAATAAAGTAAGTCCAACAGTTAACACTAATATAGAACTACTAACTACACCTCTTAATCAAGAGACTGTTGGTATAAAGACAGTGTTAGTCGTTGATGATCTTATGCTTTCCAGAGAAAGTTCAATTTTTGTTCGCCAAGCATTAAAGAAGTATGTCGATCAAGAGATGAAACCTGGAGAACAAGTTAGCATTATAAAGACCTGTGTTGGTGGTGTAAATGAGTTTACAAATAATAAAAAGGTTCTACATGAATTGATAGAGAAAGTACACTGGAACCCTCTTGGCCGTGCTGGAGTTTCTGCGGTGGACCCGATAGAATTTGTTGCTGAGGAACGGGTTACTCCATCTCAAGACTTTGTAGATTTTGAAAAAGATTTCTACACGGTTTCAACCCTTACAACACTTTATAACCTTACAGAAGAACTTAAAAAATTTGCTGGAAAAAAGGCTGTAGTGATTCTCTCCGATGGTTTTGACATAGCAGACGCAAATACTCTAAGAACTAGAGATACATACAGAAGACTTATATCTGCAGCAAATAAAAACTCTGTCTCTTTCTATTCTATTGATGCTCGTGGAGTACAGACACTAAGTTTGAAGGCAGAAGATGATACTGGACAGCTTGCGTTAGCTTCTACTGGTGTTGGATTTGATCTTAAAAGCCAAAACTCTTTAGACATTTTTAGACAGCGTAGCCAGGCTTTCCAGAGCAAACAAGATGGTTTAATAGCTTTGGCCAACGCTACTGGCGGATTTGCTATTAGAAACAATAATGACTTATCTGGTGGACTGCACGAAGTGATGAAAGATCTAAGAAGCTACTATCTGATAGCCTACTCTCCTGACAAAGAGCCTACGGCTACTGGAACTTTCCGCAGCATCAAGGTAAGAGCAAAACGCTCTGGCCTGCAGATCAGACACCGTACTGGTTATCTTGAGGCAGCCGAAGATATAAACCCTACCTCCTCAGACATAAACATCAAACTCAATAACCACTTCTCTCATAGCAACAATACTAGTCACCTAGACTCACTCATAACTATTGATCCACAAAACTTGTCGTTTGCTGAAACACAAGATCAATTAACGGCTGGGCTACTGATAGGATTAGAAGTTGTGGATAGTCGTGGAGAAATAGTAGAAAGAGTAGCTAGAAACATTGACCTCAAGCTTACCCAAGCAGAGTACCAAGAAGCAAAAGAGAAAGGCTTTGTATTTCCTTTACAAACCTCTATATCCAAACCTGGTTTCTATCAAACCAGAGGGTATGTCAAAGAGAAAGAGACAGGGAAAGTAGCAAGAGTCAGCCAGTCTATACAGATCCCAGATCTAACAAAAGACGGTCTTACAATGTCAGGACTTACTATATTTTCTGGCAATGGAGCACCATCCATCAGCAGAAAGTTTAAGATTGGTGAAGAGATTGAGATTAAATATGAACTCTACAACCAGAAAGCAGCGTCAGAAGAGGTCAAGCTTAAAACCCAAATGCTCCTCTACCATAATGGTGAACTGGTCTACACTGAACCTTCTGAGACAGTAGAATTACAGGTAACAGATACCCAGAAGATTCCTCTTTCCAAGAAAATAAAGCTTGGAAAGAAGATGGTAACCGGAACTTACCTTATCCAAATAGTTGCCAAAGATGAAAAGTCTATATCGCTAGACACAGCACCAACTACCCAATCCATAGAGATTGAAGTCACTGACGAAACCAGATAGTTTATCCAAGTTACAGGCACAAAGTTTGTGCCTGTAGCTATCCTAAAGCAAGCTTTAACCAAGGTTTTTAGTCTATGGACTTTTTAATATCACTTCTTCCGTTTAGAGAGTTGGATAAGCTATTTACACCTCCTCTGACTTGGCCAACAAGCTCTTTAGTTCTTTACCCAGCTTGAAGTAGGTAACACGTTTCGGTGGGATTTCAACCGATTGTCCTGTTTTTGGATTTCGACCACGCCTAGCCCGACGCTCCCGTTGACGGAAAGTGCCAAAACCTCGAAGTTCTATCTCATCTCCATTCTTTAGTGAATCGATCATTGCTTGGAAGATCTCGTTTACTATTGCCTCAGCATCCTTGATTGTTAACTCTGCTGCACGAGCTACTTCCTGAATAAGATCTGCTTTTGTCATTATTCAGTCTCCTCTTTTGAACTTACATACTGAATTTAGGTACTACCTTGGATCTAGCTTGGGTCGATTGCCCACCAAAGTCGACTGCCCACCAAAATTGCTTTAACTGCTGTAAGCAATGGATTTCCCATTTTAACAGGAGTTTTGAAAAAAAAGAAAGTTTTTCCTGAACTGCAAACCGTTTCCTTCTAGCAAGAGAATAAGTTAGCCATTATAAAAGGATTTTAGGCCGTTAAAGCAGTGATCAACTCTTCAACAGATTTTGCAGTAAAAGGTCTACTACCTTCTTCGTAAAGCCATCTTACAGAATCTTTCACTGCCAAACCTTCCTCAAGAGCAGTAATACTCATTACAAGAAAGAGTCGTGCTACAAGCTCTGGGTGCTTTTTGTCTGTACGATGCAGTCTCCATATCTGTGCTCCAGCAATAGCTCCAGATTCACGAAATATGGGAAGATATTGACCTTCAATAGACTCGGCCAGAGCGATGTCTATGACAAGTGCAGGTTTGAAACCCAGGTTATAGTCGATCTCCATACGGCTTCCACAAGCGTCTCTCAACTGAAACCTGAATGTAACGTCGTGTGTCACATTGTAAGTCAGTACAGAGTCACGTTTTTTCGAAAAAAACCTTTGCCAGAAACTTTTGCCATCAACGTTGTCTATTTTGCTGCACAAAGCGTCAATCTTTTGAGAAAAAAGCTGGAGAAGATCTGCTGAACCTTCACTCCTGGCTTTTTCTGCCAGCTTTACAATACGACCAGAACGCTCACCCAATCTTTCAGCACGTTGTTTTAAGGCAATCTTTTCTGCTATCTCACTTGCAACCTTGTCAGTCCACTCTTCCATAAATGCCTCTTGCAAGAAAGCACAGCTACTTTCTAAAATCGATGCTACAATTTATCTCCCAACTCTAACAAAATCAAATCTTAACAGTTTACATGAAGAGGTCAAATGTCTGTAAACCTGGATGAAAAGTTCAGATCCTTAGCAGTTCAATTTAAGCAACTGCACCATGCTCAAGAAGTACTTTCAAAACTTGGCCATATGCCAACAGGATTATCCCCTATAGAAACAAAGATTTTTAGTGCACTTAAAACTCTAAAGCCAATGATTGCAGAAGCTAACCCATTGGCTCTAACTGCAAAAATAACTGCAATTGAAACTCAATTGAAAGAATACAGTGACTGGATAGACCAAAGCAACGCTACCTTGACCCCTTATGACATACGCCAATACATAAAACAGCAAATATTGGAACAGACCGATTTTAAGCACCTTGCAAAGTACCTGGTCACGAAAAAGTCAAGCAGCAGCGATGAACGGGGTAAAATAGAACTGGTTATTTCTGAGCTGTTTAGACATAGTAACAGTGAAGAACGAGAAGAGCTTCTTGCTGAGCTATTTCCAGAACCACCAAACCTTACCGCGATTGCAGAAAAGAGTATCACGGAGATATCAAAGCTAACTTCACATATAGAATCTATTCAAGAGTTTCCAGAATTGATAGATGGAGATTTTGTTACAGCTTCACGCCGACTTAAGCTTACACTTGCAGATGCAATATGGCACCCAAAAGCCCTTTCATATGTTGTTAATCTAAATTTTGTTCTAGAGACAGCTTTTTCTAAACTTTTTGCCAAAGAACGACAGTTCATAGCCGAAGCTTGTCACACACTCAAAATCAATGGAATCAACTACATAGGCAAGCTGGGTGAAAGCGGAGTCCTTAAAGTAGAAGCAGCAGCCAGACTTTCAGAACGCGCCGATGGGCTACTAGACCAGAATTATCAGACTAATGTACAGCATTTACAACAATTAGCAAAGATTAGTCATTGGCTACGTCAAGCATTAGAAACATTAGCACAACAGAATAGACCTACACAAAACCAACAATCCAAAGATCAAAAAGTCAAACAACAAATAAAGTCACCTAACGCTCAAAGAGACTCTGTTATCAGTCCTATCTCTACTGTAATTGACTATCCAGACATAGAAGCAATGGAGAAACAGCTAGACAATCGCATAGAAGAGATGGCACGCATTCTTAAATCTAGAGCACGAAGATCGGGCATGGAAGTACTGCAGCTCAAGAGAACAGTTTTACTACTAGCAGCTTGGGAGATAGAAGCAATGCTATCACTTGCAACAGATGTAAACTCTAACAACCGTAAGACTTGCTTTGATCGCTTACGCCGCGCCATCGCTCTCATTGCAGAAATGCAGGAAAGTAGTGCAGTGATGGGAGAAGGCAGACGCTACCTCTCATCAAACTACCACTACAGTCTTCCAGCTACTGTCTATTTTTTGGAACAGGCTAAGCGCGAGCAAGGCGAACTGGAAACGCTTAGCCAAACAATTCGCCGAAAGGGTGAAATAGAGATGGCTATCAACCTACTTGCAACGCGCAACAAACTTAAAGAAGCGTGCCAGAAGATGCTTGGCCAATTGAAAGACTCAGGATTGGATGTAGATTAGTCCTCAACTATATCTACAACTGCTTCAAAGTTACTTTTACTAGCGGCAATGCGTAGTACCGATCTGATACAACCTATAGTCTTGCCCCCTCTGCCAAGGATCTTGCCCATATCGCTACGTGCCACTTTAACATCAAAGCAGATCTTGCCTGCCTTTTCGTGCTCTATCACTTGAACTTCACTAGGATTGTCTACAAGACCGTAAACCAGATATTCCAGTAGGTTTTTCATCTGAGCTGCACTGGCCGCATAATCCCTATGCTCCCTGTCATGAGCACGGTGGTGATGGTGCTCTCTATATTTTCCGTGAAATGGTCTTGTACCAGGTCTTCCTCTTCTCATATTCATATTTTTTTACCCTCAGCATGTATAACTACTCATATGCAATACTCTATTTCTACAATATCTCTACTTCTATAATATCTTTTTCTGTTCTAACATGAACAGCAGCTACATACCTATTTAACAAACTATTAAAAATTGGCAGTCTGAATAGATAATATTTTACTACATTACAAATAAAACCAAATTCTGTCAGCATATATCTGCAGATCTTCAAATCTTTAACTCACCAAAGTTGACGCTACAACGAGTGAAGGTTGGAGAAAGCATTGGAGCCAGCCACGAACTTGTAAGCTCAGAAGATGGGAAGAAGTTTGGCAAACCTAACTGATCTTCTCCTGCAACCAGTTTCTCTTTTATCATAGAGTTGTACTGCTCGGCTGTATATTCTATTGTGTTTGCATTCAGTATGACTTCAACATTCCAAGTCTTTGCATATCTGCGCAAGCCAGCAATGGCACTTTTTTCTGGACAGTAGCTATCAACACTTATCCCGTTCTCACTTGTTACCAAAACTCCTTCAGGAGTGTTTAGCACAAGTGACATATTTCCTGCTGTATGTCCTGGCGTCTGCAATAGAGCGACTCCATCACCAAGCATCAAGTCGTTTTCTACTAATACTTGCCTCTCTGCCACAACCCCATCCAACGCACCAGGAACATACCATGGACGTTGCAGTGGATGGAGATTTTTCATCGACTCTACTTCAGCACGGTGAAAGAGAAATTTAGCTTTTGGAAAGCGTGGCGGCCTTGCATTGACTCCTACGGTTCCCATCAAGTTTTTTAGATCTTGAACGTGTAAATGATCGAAAGCAATGTAGTCTATCTTATCAACTACTACACCTAACTCTTGCAGATGTTCATCAATTGTCTTGAACTTCTTTGTAAGAAGATTGTCCACCAAGAATTTGCCATATTTCTTCAGTTGCGCTTGAAAGTAAGGAGCTGTCTCTGATGCTCTGTAGTCAGTAGGATTCATCAAAAGGGTTTTTAATTCACCTAATTGTGTAAACTGCACCAAAAGTGCTCTGTTTGTCATCATGACGTAAGGGGCTGGTGATATTGCTGCCTGCCATAAACCAAATCTTGTTGGGTAAGGAAACGTGATCAGATCGAGCGTCCTTAAACTCTTCACCGTAGGTCCAGAACGAAATCGCTCATGGAACAGCCGTGCTGCAGTGCGTGTCAAATCTAGCTTTGCACCCATTGAGTAAGTAGCACCCGCATCTGAAAAGTTCTCTATATTCGTAAAAACTTCTACCATAACCTTATCTCTAAAGTCTGCTCCTGACAGAATGACTTGACCACAAAGGTGTAGAAAAAAAAACAGGATCGACTCACTTTTGAATCAATCCCGCCGAGAATAGCTATGTTCGAGCTTATTAGGGTAAACCTGCCCTACCTACAGCAACATTGATGCCAAAGTTTCTACACAAACTATTGAATTGAAAATAGAAGACTTATACAAAATTGGCAACTGGCCTCTTTAGAAAAATTGTTACCAAAAGTTACAAAATATGAAATAAGCTTCTATAATAGCCTCTATGTTGTGTAATCTGTTACACAATCACATATACCAGTTGCTCTTCGTATTAAAAATTTTCCATTATTTATATTCTTTGAGGTAAAAAAATGAAGTTTGAGACTTTAATAAAAATCTTTTTAGTAGTTTTAATAAGCTCTGTAGTGTGTGAAAGCCAAGCTTTTCAGGGTAAAAAAGGGCGAAAAACAGCAGAAAGACCCAAGGTGGAGCAAGCTGCCATAGATCCTAACCAACCCCCTATTGTTGAAAGAGTTTTAAGTGGAGACCTTTTTCTTCTCAAAAATGGCGAAGTTGTAAGACTTATGGGAGCAGATGCTCCTGTTCTTCCTACAGGCGATAAACCTGGACAAGAGCCTTGGGCAACTGTTGCTAGAGTCTTTGCTGAAAGCCTAGTTCTGGGAAAAGAGATCAAAGTAGACGGGCTTGGTCTAAAGACAGACGAATACGGGCGTAAATATGGGCTTGTCTATGTTGGAGAGACTTGGATCGACTACGAGCTTGTTAAAAATGGCTATGCAGTAGTGCAGCATAGCCCCTATCTTGATACAAAACTTAAACAAAAACTTCTTGAAGTACAAAGAGAGGCAATCGCAAACTCTATAGGAATCTGGGACAAAAACAGCCGCTTGCCACAGCCTCCACGCGAGTTTCGTGCTGCAAACCATATCAGCGAAGGAGACGACAGCAAGGTTGATTCTTGGAAGAGAGCGGCTGCACCCAAAAGCACCCCTGTAAACATAACTTCCAGTCCAACAACCCAGAAACCACCTTCAAATCCCACAGAAGCGGCTGATCAAGTACTTGAAGCTCTGAAAAATATACAGGCAAGAAAATCTGCCGGCCTTACAAGCAATGGGTTTGAAGGGCTTGTTAAAATAGCTAATGATAGGTTTCAAACTATGAGACAGAATCCACCATCTGACAGGTACCTTGTGCGAGACCTCAAAGATGCTCTCGATGCCTATCAGCTTGTACTGGATGCATTCAAACGACGCGAAACAGCACCAGCCATTGAAAAAGAGAAGTTTAATCAGTACATAGAGAAAGCTCTCGATATATCAGATCAAGCCATCACTGCTGCGTCAAAAAAGATAGAGATTCTAAAAAATCAACCTGCGCAACAGTAACTACTATTGCCTGTAGATTGACACTCACACAGCTAAAGCAGTGTGATTCTTTTGGTCGCTACAACGGCAGTCGGGAAAGCTCGCGCTCGCTGTCAGAGACAGCCCAACCACAATTAAGCCATAAAAGCATCAACCAACCGCACTTAAAGAGTGGATGGATGGTTGCCCAGTGTCAGTAGGACTACTACGTTTAGCAAAACCTTTAAGTTTTACAGGCCGTAGATACTTTAGTTTCCCTTTAGGGATTAAAAATTGAGGTTTAATAGTACCGTTGTTTAAGTACTTGTTAAGCAAGTTAATTGCTCCAACCTCATCTCTAATACCGACAAAACCACATTTAGGACAGTGGTACTGACGGCCTTTAGGCTTGTGTTTATGACCACAAGCAGGACAAGTCTTAGTAGTATAAGACTCGTTAAAAGTTTCTAACTCTATACCGAGTGCAGCCAGTTTATACTTAAGATAACCTACAAATACACCAAGAGACAATACTCCCATCTCTTGGTTTAGTCTACGGCTAGCTTTCTTTTTCTTATTACGGTTTATCTCGGTTATGTCACCTACTAGGAGCTTTGATACTTCTTTTTCTTCACAGTATTTAACTATTTCATTAGCTGCCTTGTGTAGTAGGTTTGCGGTTTGGTTTTGAGTTTTTCTTAATATTTTTCTTTTAGTAGCTTGTAGTTTTTTCCATCGCCTTGAGTATTTTTCACACCTTGACTGCAACTGTGATATTTGTGCAAGTACTTTGGCTTTTCCTTGGTTGATACTACGTAGTCCTCTACCAACTACAGCTAAAGAGTTTGTGCCGTCTGTTACTACTGCTAGATGGATAGAGCCAAGGTCTGAGGCTGCAATATTGTCTACTTTAGGTTTTTTTACTTCTACAATATTTTGGATAGTTAACAACAATTTACCAAAAGCTAATTCAGCTTGTACTATCTTTCCATTTGGAATGTCTTTTGGTAGACGAATAGAAATTCCAAGACTTCTTTTTCTTGTTTTAGGGTCTATTCCCATTGGCAAAACAATATAGTTAAGCTCTTGCTTAATATGTTGACCTTTCCAGACTGGGTTAAAATAAGTTTTTTCTTTATAAGGATAACGTGCTTTTTTGTCGCCATTAGCTCTATTGACGCGAGTTGTTTCTATATTGGCAAAGAATTTCCCTATTAGTGCTTGAACAGTTTGGCTATGCAGAGAGAATTTTCTTGCAAAATGCTTTTCAAACTCTGCTTGGGTAGGCCATTTTTTGTTACGTTTTCTAAAGTACAAATGGAGTTTAACCATTTTATTCCATAGTCTAGCCGCTTCACTTCTAACCTCAGTCATTTGCTGCCAGAGAGTTGTTGATACTTGTAGTTGTATTTGGATAACCCTATTTGATTTCATCAACTTAATTCTGAAGCTATCAAACGCTATATTGAAAACCAAAAGTCTACTTAATACCTCACGCTACCGCAATTCATCCCACGCCTAAAGACGTGGGCTTTCTTGCGGAAGACCTGTAAGAAAATATTCTACAGGCTTAAATTCTTCTTGACCTCTTGCAAAATCGGCGTACTATAAAAGCTGGCCTAAATGCGTCATGAGACAAATGCGGGGGAACCACACAAGGTGTTCTGCACCACGGGGCGAATCGACTTAAGTCGTAGGGGTGCTTCCGATCCCAAGCCCGTCAGCTAACCTCGTCGGCCTGAGCGGAAGGTATCAGATAGACAACCACTGCGTAGGCACTTCTTTCTCCTATGCAATGTTGCCTACTCGCTTTGGGAACCCCCTATCTCCCCTCTCGCTCCTTTATCAACTGTATTTGAAAAAGGAGTCTTATGGAAATCACACTATTCTTTGTTCTGTTTGTTATAGTTTTTATCATCTCTGGTTTTCGCATTGCCCAAGAATATGAAAGAGGTGTCGTCTTTCGACTTGGCCGTTATCAAGCTACAAAAGGACCTGGACTTTATTGGAATATACCTTTGATCGAGTGGCAACGAGTTATAGATATACGTACCGCAACAATGGGTCTTGAAAGACAGGAAAGCATTACTAAAGATAGTGTAACTATAAAGGTAGATGCTGCCGTTTGGTATCGTGTAGCAGATCCTGCAAAAGCTGTCATAAACGTCTCTAACTATATAGTTTCAGTCCATCAAGTTGCACTTACAAGCCTCAGAAATATCATTGGTCAGCACATGCTTGATGAAGTACTCAAAGAACGAGATTCTATAAACCAAACGTTAAGAAAGATTGTTGACGATGCGACAACCCCTTGGGGAATAAAGATCGAAATGGTTGAAAT
>JAEUQL010000880.1 GCA_016789295.1 Blastocatellia bacterium
CGCACCCTACTAGGCTAACGCGTGCGCATAAATGCGCACCCTACCCGACTGGTTAGAGCGCGCCGCGAAGCTGTGCCTCGAATGCGCCCCACGTAAGAGCAAGTGTAAGTGCTTCGGAGGGCGCCATGCCTATGAAAGGTAGATGTACGACGGCGCCGGTGGGCGAGATCGCGAACATTTCGCCACCGCCACTTGTGGCAAACCCAAAGAATCCCGGTGCGTACTTCGGAACCTCGTAGTCTTGGTTGCACGTGGCTAGCTCAGTAAGCGGCCAGAACTCGCAGATGTAAGGATCAGCGTCCAGCTCGCAAACGAGCGGCTTGCCAGAAGAGTAGTAGCTGATCAGCTCTTGGGGTACGGAAACGTCCATGTGCGCTCTAACGTTTGAATTCAGCGGCTGCCAAAGGCAGTCCGCTGGAATGATGGGTTGGGCGTTTCAGCGCTCATTGAACCACTCCATGAATTCGCCCGCCACCTCGGATGAAAGCTCCAATACGGCCTCGGCAATGGCTGGCTGCCCTTTTGCAGCGGCGATTGCAGAAAGAGCACAACAACGGAAACCTTCATCCCATTGGCGAGCGGAGGCTGCGGCAATGAGCGACGGTAGGCGCGACAAAGATTGAAAGTAGGCTGAAGCAATATCGTCTGGGACAGGAACATTGTTCTTGGCGCGGCAGACCTCAACCCAGGCCGGAAACTGAAAATACGAGAAGTCGGCGCTCAAGGGAGCGGAGGCA
>JAEUQL010000881.1 GCA_016789295.1 Blastocatellia bacterium
CTCATAGAGTCACCAGAAGGAAGTTATCAGTATGATGCAGAAAACCGAATGGTGAGAGCAACAGTCAACTCTAAGACAACAAGCTTTCAGTATGATGGAGAAGGAAGAAGGATAAGAAAGAGTTCAGAGTTAGAAAACAGAGTATACATCTATGCAATGGATGGGAGCTTGATAGCAGAGTATGAAGCAAGCTCAACATCAGCAAGTCTGAAGAAAGAGTACATCTATGGAGAGAGTGGGCTAGTAGCAACAGTAGAAGTAGAAGCAGGAGCAGTAGAGAAGATAGACTACATAACTAGTGACCATCTGTCTTCACCAAGATTGATAACAAGCCAGAATGCAGAAGTAGTCAGTAGAAGAGACTTCTATCCGTTTGGAGGACAGATATCGTCAACAGTAGGAGGAAGAGCAGCAATAGAAGGCTACTCAACAACAGACTCTCTCAGACATAAGTTCACCACTTATGAACGAGATGATGAGACTGGACTTGACTTTGCACAAGCTAGATACTACGGCTCTCTTGCTGGAAGATTCATCAGCCCTGATCCTGTTACGTTGACTTATACACGAATGTTTGATCCACAGCAGTTTAATCTTTATACATATACCAGAAATAGTCCTTTAATTTTGACTGATCCAACAGGGCTTGACTTTCAATTTGTAGGAAAAGACGGAGACAAATTTGTAGATGATTTTAACAGTCGAGACAAAGCACAGTTCAAAGTTAAGTTAAATGA
>JAEUQL010000882.1 GCA_016789295.1 Blastocatellia bacterium
CGGAGTCGCGGATCGTATGTCCACGTGCCGCCGTCTGCGCCGCCAAACGTGACCTCTAGAGAGATGAGAGTTGCGACTCGATTTCCAGGGTTCAACAAGAGAATGTCAGTATCGAACGTGACCGGCAGCTCTGAGTCATCTGCCCCGGCTCGAACCACACTTAGGTGTAGTGCATGCTCGACGTGGATGTACGTGAAGTAGAAAGTCCAAAGCGAAATAGCCAACGCAACTAGCGATGTGATGACCGAAAAGCTTAACCATTGGCGCTTCGGTTTGAGCAGTTCTTTCGATTTGACTCGCCCTAGCCAACGGTGGTTCTTCATGATGGAGCCTGCAGAGCGCGAATGTGAAGCCTAACGTTTGAATTCAGCGGCTGCCGAAGGCAGTCCGCTGGAATGATGGGTTAGGTGTCGCCATCGGAGTATGCGGACTTTGCAATTTGCTCCATATGCGCCCCAATTGCCGGACCGTCTTGATTACTAATCTTGAACGAACCAGGATATAGCGTGACGGAATATTCTGTCGTCGACAAGTTCCGGAGAGTGCTGATTGCGTACGTGCGACTTCCCACTCGTCGACAAATTGAATGTCATGACAGAACTCGGAACAGAGAAGCGCATCAGTTCTCTATCTGGGTCGCTCCAGTCTGAGTAGATAAAACTCGTCTGAGCGTAAACTTCTCCGTTTCGAATGAAGACGGACTCGCAGTTGAGGCTGGTGACTCGTCCTT
>JAEUQL010000883.1 GCA_016789295.1 Blastocatellia bacterium
CCCCTCGTCCGGTCGAACGATGGCGCCTCGCGCCACGCGCGAACGAACGCGTCTTGCACGATGTCTTCGGCGTCCGAGCGCGACCTGACCACGCGAAGCGCCAGCGAAAACAGCGTTGCTCCGTAGCGATCGTACAGCGCGATCAGCGCGTCGTGATCGCCGCGGCCCGCGCGCTCGATGAGCTGCTCTGGCTCTACTGGCTCTGCGGCTACGTCGTTCACGCTCGAAAACCTCGGGCTCGGAAGTCGAGCTCGCTCCCTCTGGCAGGGCGATAGAATCCCTGGCGAACGTGTGGTGTGTCAACGACGCGTCGCACGGTGCTACGACGATCGCTCAACGAGCGCCCCTTGCATGGCTCGCGATTGCGACGTAGTGTTCGCGTCCCTTTGCGCAATTAGCTCAGTTGGATAGAGCGTCGGCCTCCGGAGCCGAAGGCCACTGGTTCGAATCCAGTATTGCGCGCTACGACGCGGCTCGACGGGGAGAGCAGCGAGACTACGCAACGACGAGCCGCTCGTTGGCCGCGACGACGCGCGAGAAGTCCACGCCGAGCTGCCCGTTGGCGAGCGTGCACATCGCGTAGTGCTCGAGCGGGCGCATCGCAGGGCCGCCGGTGTTGCCGCCGTTGAGGTCGTACGTCGCGCCGTGACAGGGGCAGCGAAAGCCGCCCGCCGCAGGGGCGACGTCGCACCCTTGGTGCGTGCAAATCGACGTGAGCGCAT
>JAEUQL010000884.1 GCA_016789295.1 Blastocatellia bacterium
ATTCCACATTGGTTCGATTAAGACAACAACGGACATAAACACAACAACAAGTGGTACCGTGTTTCAATTCCACATTGGTTCGATTAAGACGCTACGTCACCAATGTCGTAAGTCGTCGCTAAAATCGTTTCAATTCCACATTGGTTCGATTAAGACGAAGGCTACTAAGTACTTGAGCGTCGCTATACTATGTTTCAATTCCACATTGGTTCGATTAAGACTCCAACGTCATACCCCCCCCTTGTGTTAGCAGAGACGTTTCAATTCCACATTGGTTCGATTAAGACAACTCTTCTCTCACGACGGCTCCACAGATTACTGTGGTTTCAATTCCACATTGGTTCGATTAAGACTATACTTTCTTTTTTTAGTAGTAGGCTTGATGAGTTGTTTCAATTCCACATTGGTTCGATTAAGACTTAACCAAATCTGAACTATCCTTGCTTAAGATGCTAGTTTCAATTCCACATTGGTTCGATTAAGACCTCGATGTAGAGTATATAGAGGATGAGGAGAATATCGTTTCAATTCCACATTGGTTCGATTAAGACAGGGAGATTTAGATCTCCTACTGCAAACAATATCACGTTTCAATTCCACATTGGTTCGATTAAGACAAAACGGAGTGCTAGTAGTCCCTATACCCAAACCGTGTTTCAATTCCACATTGGTTCGATTAAGACTCTTCGTCTGTTATCACTCTTA
>JAEUQL010000885.1 GCA_016789295.1 Blastocatellia bacterium
TGAAATTTGTTTAAATTCCACATTGGTTCGATTAAGACGAGAATGGAGAGTACATAAATCAGAATAGTATTTATACGTTTCAATTCCACATTGGTTCGATTAAGACGCATTGGTGTCCTCCATTATTTGTTTGCCATTTACAGTTTCAATTCCACATTGGTTCGATTAAGACCCAGCCTCTGAGCTTAGAGCTGTCTAAGCTCTAAATGTTTCAATTCCACATTGGTTCGATTAAGACCTCCATATAGCCCGTCGTTGACCCTTATTCTTGATAGTTTCAATTCCACATTGGTTCGATTAAGACCACGCATCCCGTGCAGCCTAGCTTTTCACTTTCAGTGTTTCAATTCCACATTGGTTCGATTAAGACAAACTCAGTTGATTATTGACAAAGCTAGCTGGGAAGTTTCAATTCCACATTGGTTCGATTAAGACTCGTCTAAACAAGCTGATCAGAATCAATAGTTTATGGTTTCAATTCCACATTGGTTCGATTAAGACGTTCCATGTAAGCCAAGACGAAGCGGCTGCAATGGCGTTTCAATTCCACATTGGTTCGATTAAGACTCATCGTACCACCAAGTGTTGTGACAGCGTTTGCAATGTTTCAATTCCACATTGGTTCGATTAAGACGAGTAACCAGTCTGATCAGAGCCTACGTAGTAGAACTGTTTCAATTCCACATTGGTTCGATTAAG
>JAEUQL010000886.1 GCA_016789295.1 Blastocatellia bacterium
GTTAATTGCGCCGTAAAAGCGCCATGTTTAATAGCTAACATAGATGTGTCGCTAAAATCTACCGGAATTAAAACTTTTGATGCATTAAAATTATTCATAAGTTGTTTTTTTAGTAAGTATAAATATATCTTTTTTTTAATTAATTACTAATTATT
The DNA here is from genome assembly GCA_016789295.1 of Blastocatellia bacterium. Taxonomy (GTDB): domain Bacteria; phylum Acidobacteriota; class Blastocatellia; order Chloracidobacteriales; family JADJPF01; genus JAEUQL01. The sequence continues at coordinate 156 of JAEUQL010000886.1, forward strand.
TTACAGCCAGTTTTTTATAACGTGGGCGTTTTGGTTCAACATTTCCTAAGCGTTTTTTACGATTCTCTTCGTATTCACTGTATCCACCTTCAAACCAATACACACTGCTATCACCTTCAAAAGCTAAAATGTGTGTACACACACGATCTAAGAACCATCGGTCGTGGCTAATGATTACTGCACAACCTGCAAAATTCTCTAAACCTTCTTCCAGAGCGCGAAGTGTGTTTACATCCAGATCGTTGGTTGGCTCATCCAGTAACAATACGTTACCTTCCTCTTTTAAAGCCATTGCCAAATGTAAACGGTTACGTTCGCCACCAGATAGTACAGAAACTTTTTTACCCTGGTCGCTGCCCGCAAAATTAAAACGTGAGATATACGCCCTTGAATTCATTGGTCTGCCACCAAGCATTAAATTATCCAAACCTCCGCTAATTACATCATACACTGTTTTGTTGGGATCAAGTTCTTTATGATTTTGATCAACATATGAGATCTTAACCGTTGGTCCAACTGCAAAAGTACCGCTAGTTGG
>JAEUQL010000887.1:0-342 GCA_016789295.1 Blastocatellia bacterium
CAAAGATCATCCTGATGTGATCTATCGCACGCTCGAAGAAAAGTGGGAAGCTATTGCGGAAGAAATCAAATCGCTGCACGAGAAAGGCCAACCGGTGCTGGTGGGTACAGCTTCGGTCGAAAACTCGGAAATCATTTCGCGGCGACTTCAGAAATTGAATATCAAGCACAACCTGCTCAACGCCAAACCCGAAAATGCGGGACGCGAAGCCGAATTTGTCGCACAAGCCGGACGCAAGGGCGCGGTGACGATTGCAACAAACATGGCTGGTCGCGGAACCGACATTTTACTTGGCGGCAACGCGGAATTCCTGGGCCGCGAACAGCTCAAACGACAGGAAAT
>JAEUQL010000887.1:352-686 GCA_016789295.1 Blastocatellia bacterium
GCAAATCGAAGCTGAGCACAAAGAAGTCATCGGACTTGGTGGGTTATACATCCTTGGTTCAGAACGCCACGAGTCCCGCCGCATTGACAATCAGCTTCGCGGTCGCGCTGGTCGTCAGGGAGACCCTGGCGAATCCCGCTTCTTCCTTTCGCTCGAAGATGATCTGATGCGGATCTTTGCGGGAGATCGGTTGCGCTCGGTGATGGCCAAGCTGGGAATGGAGCAAGGCGTAGCGATTGAATCCAAACTCGTCACCAAACGCATCGAAGCCGCACAAAAGAACGTCGAAGGCCACAACTTCACCATCCGCGAACACCTCATCAAATACGATGAT
>JAEUQL010000888.1 GCA_016789295.1 Blastocatellia bacterium
TATTTTTTATCTATGATCATGCCTGGAAGTATGTCTGAGAGTGCAGAAAAGACCAGATCTGTACGTTTCTGTGCCTGAACAAGTGCCTCATTAGTTCTTCTAAGCTCTTCGTTTTGGCGTTCAAGCTCAAGCTTACTTTTTTCAAGTTCTTTCTGAAGGCGAAATATCTTGAGTTGGCTCTCAACCCTAGCAATTACTTCACCCGTTTGAAATGGTTTTGTGACATAATCAACACCTCCAACTTGAAAAGCTCGTACCTTATCTACTACATCGTCAAGAGCACTTATAAATATGACAGGAACATCTGCAATAGCAGGGTCAGTCTTTAGTTGGCGACAAACTTCATAACCATCCATCTCTGGCATATTTATATCAAGCATTATCAGTTCAGGAATAGATGCTTTCACTGCTACAAGTGCACGTCGCCCACTATTAGCAATTCTCACATTGTAGTTCTGTTCGCGAAGTATACCAGCAAGAAGATTAAGGTTATTCGGGTTATCATCTACTATAAAAATGTCCCCTTTCCCCATTTGTGTACTCATGTTGGAATCCTTTCAATAAGGTCGAGTAGCTCGTCGAGTTGAAAGTTTTTGATCATTTTCTTCAATTCTTGTCCAAGTAACGGATCACTTTCACCTATCTTATCAGCTACTTGTTGCGCTACCCGGTCATTTC
>JAEUQL010000889.1 GCA_016789295.1 Blastocatellia bacterium
GGGAGACTCTGCCTGGGTTTCAATTCCACATTGGTTCGATTAAGACTAAAAATGAGCCGAAAAAATGTTATGCATTATTTGATGTTTCAATTCCACATTGGTTCGATTAAGACCCTTGGGTAGAAGAAGGGTCTGGAAACATCTATGCGAGTTTCAATTCCACATTGGTTCGATTAAGACGCCGATGAGATAGGCAAAACCTGGTTCGCGATCGTAGTTTCAATTCCACATTGGTTCGATTAAGACTTTTTCCTATATGTCCATCATCTAATTTCGATAACATGTTTCAATTCCACATTGGTTCGATTAAGACCAGCTCCACAAGTGACTGTTCGCCTACTGTCCCAAAAGTTTCAATTCCACATTGGTTCGATTAAGACGATTTAGTCTGTTTGTAACATCCTTGTTGCCAAAGATAGTTTCAATTCCACATTGGTTCGATTAAGACTATAGACTCTTTACTGTACATTTTCTTTACTCTCTCGTTTCAATTCCACATTGGTTCGATTAAGACTAAAAAGGTGCTCTTGTCATTGTTGCAAGTAGAGAGGTTTCAATTCCACATTGGTTCGATTAAGACTCAATATCAAAACCTGCACCCAATGCAAATATTATTTGGTTTCAATTCCACATTGGTTCGATTAAGACAGTTGCGCTATAGATTGCTGTGTTTGAGT
>JAEUQL010000088.1 GCA_016789295.1 Blastocatellia bacterium
ATGGTTCTCTTGTAGATGAGAGAGCTATAGAGCATCTTGAGAGGATGCGTCCATTTCTACAGTCGTGTGATATAAGTGTTTATGGTGCTTCGCCAGAAGTGCATGACACTCTGTCGAGAAAGACCGGTTCTTATGAGGCTACAATGCGTGGTCTGAAGCTTCTCAAAGAGGCCAAAATGCCGATGGTTGCAAAGTATGTAACAATGCGGGATAACTTCGACGGCATAGGGAAGTTTGAAAAAGACATGACAGATCTGGGTATCCCATATGTTATTCATACAGGGGCACTTATTCCACAAACGGATCGTAGCACGCTTCCTCTTGTGCAGTTGATGACAGATAGCCAGTACAAGAAAATGATGTCCACTCGCAGTATAGAAGGTGTTTCAGAGCCAGGCAATTGCAAGCCTGGGCACGTTAGGGGTGCAATAACGCCGGATGGATATGTGAGTCCTTGTGAATGGTTGACAGATATGAAATTTGGCAATTTGCGAGAGCAGAACCTAAAAGAGATTTGGTGGGAGTCTGATGGTTTTTTGGGTTTTCGCAGAAGGTTTAGAGAAGAGTCGAGCGAATGTCCTTCGTGTAGCCTCAGACCCGGATGTAGTAGGTGTCCAGCCCATTCTTACTTGGAAACAGGTGACATATTCTCTTGTGCTCCAATACAACGCCACAACTCGGAGCTTTGTCGAGAAATAGGACTTTTTAAGTAAGGGAGAAGAGTGATGATGACTAATCTTGATCCAGTGTATATACATCCTTATATAGGCTCTAGAGCAATGGGTGGCAAGCTTTGCCTGATTAATCAGAAACTACGAGAAGTTTGGGTCTGTAGTGGAATGAGTCTGCGTATTTGGGACAAGTTAAGAAGTGGCATGACTACTAGTCAGATAGCCCAGGAGTTTAGTGACAAATACAAAGTATCCTTTGAAAAAGTCCAGAAAGATATTGCTCAGTTTCTGCAGCAACTTTGGGAAAGAGAGATAGTAGAGCTTCCTGATAAAGGAGCTATTTCTAAAGCAGAACGTGCTGCTTTGGTAAAAGAGTTGCCACACAACTTGAATGGTAGAATGTATGAAATAGCAGTTAATGCAAAGACGCTTTTTCGTGTATGGCTTGATCTTCTAATCCCTTGCAATTTGAGATGTCGTCACTGCTATCTCGATTTTAGTGAGAAAGACATTGTACCGTTGAAAGATGTTTGTAACTACTTGGATCAGTTGGCCGAGCATGGTTGTCCAGAAGTTGTTCTAACAGGTGGTGAAATATTTTTACGAAAAGATCTTTTAGAAATAGTTGCTCACGCAGAACGCAAAGGCTTTCTATTTGAACTTTATACCAATGCCAATTACATCAATAAAGAGAAGGCTGATCAGTTAAGCAAGTATTTGATAGGTGCTGTTCAGATAAGTATTTATGGAACAACCGCTCCTGTCCATGAAGCCATTACAAGAGAGCGTGGTACTTTTGAAAAGAGTATAAATGCAGCAAAGCTTCTTATTGAAAGAGGTATTCCCGTAAGACTTGAGTATCACATTCAAAATGATAATTTTGAAGATGCTTTTAGGTTTCCAGAGTTTGCAACTTCTTTGGGTGCTGACTACAAATTTGACAGTAAACTGGTACCAAATAGAAATGGTTCTACAGAGCCTTTAAATTATGGTGTCAGTCTTCATCAGCAGGCTGAGATCTACAAAGCAGGCTTACTTAGGCGAGAGCCAAATTTTGTATGTACTGCTGCTATATCAAAAGCTAGAATAAGTGCACGTGGTGATATATACCCTTGTGAACTTATGAATACCGTTGTTGTAGGAAATTTGCGCAAGCAGACCTTGGCTGAAATATGGGCTTCTCAAAGAAGAGAAAACCTGCGCCATGAAATACTCGACTACAAGCCAACTAGATGTGGAAGCTGTAGCCACGTTTCTGACTGTGAACCTTGCGCTGCTATGCGTGGATTTGGGCACGATGGCCACATGGAAGCTCCTGTCTCTGAAGCTTGTGTTTTGACAACGGCAAGCCTTATTGCACAAGATAGATTGGAGTTAGATTCACCATTTCAGGCTTTAGAAGATGATTCTTGCATGTCTGCTTTACTGTCTGAAGTAGGACAACGTAAAACTAGGGCACCTTTCAAAATACTTAACAACCGCGTCAATATAAACTAATTTAGTTTTGGTTGCCAAAGTGAAGGTGTCGACTCAAGATTTGAAATTCTTCGTTTAGTGCTTTGTAGCATACCTTATAAAAAGAAAGGAGTTGACAACATGTATAATTACAATGCAGAAGACGTATACCTAGAACCAGCAGTTGAAGTCAGTTCTGAACTAGGAATAGAAGTCGATCAGAACGTTATTATTTGCGTATCCGGTTGCTAATTCAGGTATACGCCCTTATTTGATAGGATACAAGAGGTAATGTAGGGGTACGTTGCTCTTGTATCCTGTCTCACCAATAGTAAATATCAAAATATCCTGCTTCAACCAGAAGTTGCAATAAATTTCCAGGTATTTCAAATAGTGCTTAAAAAGACCAAAATACCAAAGAGCGAATGAATGTATGCCAGATAAAACATATTCTCATTGGGAGATCGTCAAGCGGTTTCTGCCATTTGCACGTGCCTACACTGGTAAATACATTCTTGCTATCTTCTTACTGATAATTACCTCTCTACTTTCTCTGCTGCCTCCTATACTACTTAAGTTCATAATAGATGACGCAATAAAGAACACTAATCTAGCACTCTTAAATAAAGTAGCATTATCTATAACGATGGTTATTTTATTGTCAGGCATGACAAAAAGTTTAATGGAGTACATACACGAGTGGGTGAGTGCTCATTTCATTTTTGACTTACGAAGATATCTATACAATCATATACAGAGTCAGTCGATGGATTTTTTCTCTTCTGTCAAAATAGGAGAGATACTTGGCCGTTTAAGAACAGATATAACATCGGTCTATGGAGTTCTGGTTAACACCCTACTAGGTTCTTTAAGTGAAGTTGTCCAGATTTTAGGGATAACAGCTATTCTTCTATACCTGAATGTAAAGCTTGCAGTTATTGCTCTTGCCTTTATTCCTCCGCTCTATTTCTTACTAACCCATTCTGGAAAAGCTCTACGCTCACTCAGTAAAGACACACGAGACAAAGACGTTGCGTTGCTAGAGTTTTTTCAGGAAAAGCTCAGTAATATTCAGATAATCAAGCTTTTCCATCGTGAAAAGCACGAAGACGAAAAGCATTCGGTACTTGGTGAAGAATATATAAGTTCAAGCCTCAAACGTTTGAGGTTTAAGTTTACTTCAACTTTTATAGTAGGGTTTCTAACATCCATAGCAAGCGTAGTTGTGATCTGGTATGGTGGTTATAAGGTCATTGGAGGTACACTCTCTTCTGGAAGTTTGATAGCTTTTTATCTCTATACAGTTAGACTCTATGGCCCTATACAGTCATTAGCCAATAGAGGTATAGAGATATATAATGGTCTTGCATCAGCAGATAAATTGATAGAGTATCTCGACCTAAAACCAAAAATAGAAGAAGTTGAAAACCCTGTACGCTTAAAGGATGTTGCGGGAAAGATCTCTTTCAAAAACATCTCTTTCAAATATCCCACAAGTCAATCGCTTGTAATTGACGGTCTTACTCTTGATATATCGCCTGGACAGAAAGTTGCTTTAGTTGGCTCAAGTGGAGCAGGTAAATCCACTCTAGCTAACCTTATCTGCCGTCTTTATGATGTAGAAATAGGTAGTATAGAGATAGATGATAGGAATATAAAACAACTGGAGCTAAAGAGCCTTTATGATGCAGTTGGAATTGTTTCTCAAGATACATATCTTTTTAACGCAACTATAGAAGAGAACATCAAGTATGGTCGTGTAGAGGCAAGTTTTGAAGAGGTTATTGATGCAGCCAAAAAAGCACACCTTCACGACTTCATAGAGAAACTACCTGATGGTTACAAGACAGTTGTTGGTTCGAGAGGTGTCAAACTATCAGGTGGCCAACGCCAACGCATAGCACTGGCTAGAATGATATTAAAAGATGCAAAGATATGGATTTTAGATGAGTTTACTTCTTCTTTAGACTCACGTTCTGAAGCTGTTGTTTATGACAATATAAAACCTCTAATAGAAGATAGAACAACATTAATCATTGCTCATAGATTCTCTACAATTCTTTCTGCAGATCAAGTAGTTGTTTTACAAGGTGGCAAGATTGTAGAGATTGGAACTCATACAAATCTTTACAATAAAGACGGCATATATAGAAAGCTGTTTGATACGCAATTTAAGACAGTTGCGGTTTCTGGATAGAGTTTGCTGTATGGAGACACAAGAAAATGCTGCCAGTTTATAACTTGCCTAAACAAGAAATAGTTCCATTCAATTTAGATATATTGTCAGACGCAGAGAAGCAATCACTAGCACTGGTCTATATGCCTTGGGGGTCGATCTCCAGAGCCTCGATAGCAATTGGAATAATAAAGCAATGTGCCAGAAGGGTTGGTTTAGAACCAGATGTACACTACTTGAATATGAGGTTTGCAGAAAAAGTTGGCTTTGAACTCTATGAGAAGATCTCTAGTGCTTCTGCATTTTTTCCAGAGTGGTTCTTTTCATCTGCTCTTTTTGGAGCAAGTGGTTTGAGGCTAATGGATAACTCTTGGAGTGGCCTTCTATCTACTGAACTCGGCAGCCAAATGGCAGAAAAAGTTAAAGAAGTGGTAGGTGATAAAGATATCTGCCATAAAATAGTTGATGAGATTATCCCAAAATTCATAGAAGAATCTTTTTCGCGTGTAGATTGGGCCAAGTATAGAGTAGTAGGCTTTTCAAATACATTTGCACAGACATTAGCATCTCTGCTACTTGCAAAAGAGATTAAAAATAGACATCCAGAAACCAAAATAGTATTTGGTGGTGCAAATGTTGATTCAGACATGGGTTTTGAAATAATAAAAGCTTTTAACTGGGTCGATTATGTGGTTCACGGTGAAGCCGAGCAAAGTTTCCCAAAGCTTTTGCAAAAAATATATAGAGACCACGAGATTGAAAAGATTCCAGGTATTTCAATGCGCTGTGGCTCTGAGGTGATAGCTGGACATTTGGAACCTCAAACGATAAAACGGCTAGACGAATCTCCTACTCCGGACTACACAGACTATTTTAAAGAAGTAGAAAGAACAAAGCTAAATAGTATTATGCGTATAAAGCTTTCTTTTGAATCTTCTAGGGGGTGTTGGTGGGGAGCTAAATCGCATTGTACATTCTGTGGCTTGAACGCAAATGGAATGGCATTTCGTAAAAAGAGTCCAGAAAAAGTGTATGAAGAGATAATGGAGATAGCAAAAAAGCACAGATGTCTAACTCTTACTGCAGTCGATAACATTATCGATATGGGATATTTCAAAGATCTACTACCAAAACTTATAGAGTCAGACTTGGATCTAAATATCTTCTATGAAGTCAAAGCAAATCTTACCAGAGAGCAAGTCAGAAAGCTTGCAGCAGCAGGTATTAAGTCTATTCAACCTGGAATAGAGAGTTTTAACAGCGAACTCCTCAACCTAATGGGTAAAGGGGTTACTGCTATTCAAAATATACAGTTGCTGAAATGGTGTCTTGAATACGGTATTGATCCACAATGGAATATTCTTTATGGGTTTCCTGGTGAAAATTCCCAGCATTACAAAACTCTTCCACAAACATTTCGCTTGCTCTATCATCTGCGTCCACCGGTAGGCATATCACCTGTAATATTTGAGCGTTTTAGCCCTTACCATTTTGCAAAAGAGAAGTACAAGCTGACCTTAAAACCTCTTTCTTATTACAAGTTTTTGTACCCAGAATCTCTAATAGACTATGAAAAGATCGCTTACTATTTTGAAGGAGAATGGGAAGGTAGAGACGGTGAGCCTTATGAGTATATGAAACCAGCACTCAACAATTATGAAGAATGGCTTGGGTATTGGAAAGAAAGGCAAGTCTTTTTCTACTATGAGAAAGGCCCTGGATTTTTGGCTCTTTATGATAATAGACCTTTAAAAGGTGGTAAAGAGTTAAAGATCAGAAGACTGAACTTAAATGAGCTTCAAGCAAAGATATATCTGTTTTGTGATGAAAATAGATCTTTCAAATCTATTCAGAATATGTTAAGTGAAAACTACAGAATCCCACCAACCGAAGAGCAGATAAACTTAATACTTCGGCAATTTGTTGAGAGTGGACTGATGTTTTCCGACACAGATAGATATATATCACTTGCTGTAAGGAAACAGACAGAAAGAGGCCGTTACAACGAAGGACTAAAAGACTTTTAATTCTCTTCACTATAAATAATAAGGCACTAGAGTTTTTTGAGGGGTGATCTATGGCTATCCTGACTCAGGATATGCGTTATGCAGTGAGGCTTTTGAAGAAAAATATAGGTTTTACTATTGCTACAATATCAGTACTTGCGCTGGGGATAGGTGCTGTTGCAGCAATATTTAGCATCGTAAACGCAGTCCTGCTACGGCCTTTGCCATATAAAGATCCTGACAACCTTGTTGTGATCTGGGAAACTCAACCAAAAACAGGGAATATACCCACCTCTGCTGCCAACTTCTGGGATTGGCAAACCCAATCACAAGCCTTTGAAGCAATGGCTGCTTACAGTGCTCAAAATTTTAACCTTACAAATCTAGGTGATCCAGAAAGGATAGACGGTGCAGTAGTTTCTGCAAACTTTTTTCAGATTTTTGCAGTAAACCCCCTGATAGGTTATACCTTCACACCTGAAACTTTGAAGGCCGATGGAGATCGCTACGTAGTGATTAGCGAAGGCTTGTGGAAGCGTCGCTTCGGTTCAAATCCAAACGTTGTTGGACAGACACTTACCTTGAATGATACTTCTTTCAAAATTTGTGCTGTAATGAGTTCAGCACTCAAGTTTCCTGACAAAGCAGAGTTATGGATAAGTCCAAAGAGAGAAGTTCCAGAACCACCTATTGCTATTGAAGGTGACATTCTAAAGATGAGACAAGTCTACTATCTCAGTAGTATTGGTAGGATAAAAAATGGAACTAGCATCAGTCAGGCTCAATCCAACATGGACTCTATTGCTCGCACACTTGCTGAGCAGTATCCAGACACAAATCAAGAACACGGAATTCGCCTTGTACCTCTCAGCCAAGAAATTGTTGGAGAGATAAGACCTACACTACTGACTTTTCTTGGAGTAGTTGCTTTTGTACTTCTAATAGCCTGTTCAAATGTTGCAAATCTTTTGCTTGGACGTGCAGTAGACAGGCAGAAAGAGTTTGGGATACGCATAGCTTTAGGTGCAAGTAGATTAAGAATAGTTCAACAGTTACTTACAGAAAGTGTAGTTCTTGCTCTAATAGCTGGGTTGTTTGGTCTACTATTGGCCGATTCTATGATAAAGCTGGTCATTACGATTACTCCTGTAAACATACCACGTGTAAATGAAATTTCGCTTGATGCTGCTGTAGTTGGTGTGACACTGCTCATTTCGCTGCTTACAGGAGTTCTGTTTGGTCTTGCACCAGTGATGCAGACACTTAAAAACAACACCACAGAATCTTTGAAAGAAGGAGGAAGGGGAGGTTCGGACGGTCCTAGCCGTCAACGGCTCCGCAAAACCCTGGTAGTTACAGAGGTAGCACTCAGTCTAGTACTACTGGTAGGTGCTGGGCTGATGATAAGAAGCTTTTACAGGTTACAAAGTATAGACCTGGGATTTACGGCTAACAATGTTATCACTCTTCAAATCTCTTTACCTCGCACAAAGTATGTTGAAAAACACCAGATGGTTGGTTTTTATGACCAAGCCCTCAAAGAAATAGAGTCGATACCTGGAGTTAAGACAGTTGGTATCACAAATAGACTTCCTTTGACAGGAAAGGGGTTAAGTGGTGAATTTTTCATTAAAGGATATACATCTACTGCTGGAGAGAAGATAATGGCCGACCGACGCATGGTCAATACCAACTACTTTTCTACTATAGGCGTTGCGTTGAAATCGGGTAGACTTTTTACAAGTAGCGATCTAAATGGATCAGGAGTGGTGGTCATAAATGAGGCTGCTGCAAAACGTTTTTGGGCAAATGAGAGTCCAGTAGGGAAACAGATAAGCTTTGACCCTTCTTCAACAGAATGGCTAGAAATTGTTGGAGTAGTTGGAAATATGAGAGGTGCAGACATCTATACTGAACCTGCTCCAGAAATATACACTCCCTATTTTCAAACCCCCTGGCACAATATGACCTTTGTTGTGAAGGTTGCTCCAGCAAGCCCAGATATAGTTCCGTTTTTGAGAACGGCTATTTCAACAGTAGATAAGAATCAGCCTATCTACAATATCCGACCACTTGAAACTATAGTTGAAGAGTCGGCTTCCAAGCCAAGGTTTGGGTTGATTATGATCACACTTTTTGCTGCTGCCGCACTAATACTAGCTGCAATAGGTCTTTATGGAGTAATGTCTGCTTCAGTACTTCAAAGAAAACATGAGATAGGAATTCGTCTTGCACTTGGTGCACAACCAGGGGACATACTAAAAATGATTCTGTCACAAGGTATGGGACTGGTTCTGGTAGGCATTGGTATAGGTTTGGTGCTTGCTTTTATTCTTTCTAAGACCATATCAAGTCTTCTTTACGAAATTACCAGCCTAGACCCAATAACCTATTTGTTGGTCTCTTCTTTCTTACTTTTGATGACACTGTTGGCAAGTTCTCTACCTGCTTATAGAGCTATGAAGATAAGCCCAATGAGTGCGCACCGTTATGAGTAAGACTGGAGGATTTTTTGGTTTGGGACTCTTAAGAATGTTTGTTACTATTGGCTAAATCTTGCTCAACAGGGGTTTTAGTTGAAAGCCAAAAAGAGTCTTGGACAGAACTTTCTTGTAGATAAGCGTGTTGCTGGACGTATCCTTTCTGTTGTATCTCCATCGCGTAACGAGCTTATTCTTGAAGTAGGGCCGGGACACGGTGCTTTGACAGAACTACTAGCTGAACGTGCGGGTTTTGTTCTAGCTGTAGAGCTTGATCACGAGCTTTTTGAGAAACTGTGCAAAGAACTTCCTCTTTATAACTTAAAACTGGTAGAAAACGACATACTCAATGTTGATATAGAGGCTCTTATTACAGATGTTGTTTCTAAATGGAACTTAGCACATCCTGGGAACCCTATTGAAACAGTCCGTGTTGTGGCTAACCTCCCTTACAATATCTCTACTGCTGTTGTTAGTAAGTTCATTAGAGCAAGACCATTGATAAAAGATCTTACCTTGATGCTTCAGCGTGAGGTTGCAGAGCGTATTGCAAGTCCACCAGGTGGAAAAGAGTATGGAATACTCTCTGTCATCTCTCAGCTTTATGCAAAGACAAAGATAGTTTTCAATGTAGCTCCTGGCTCATTTCGGCCAGTGCCAAAAGTTGAATCTTCTGTTATTCAGCTAGAGTTTTATGACAGTTCAACTGTAGCAGAACATAACGAAGATTTGCTGGCTAAGGTAGTCAGGTCAGCCTTTTCACAAAGACGCAAGACTATACATAACAGTCTAAGAGCTACAGTTGCTGAAATTGACCCAAAACTTAAATCAGATGAGGTCTATACAATAATTGAAGCCGCAGGTATAGAACATGTCCGGCGTGCAGAGACCTTAAGCTCTGCAGAGTTTGTCAAATTGAGCAATACATTCTTACGCTTCATACAACAAGTTACTTCTTAGAAAAGATTTTCGAAAATAGGCTAGTACCAGATTGTGCAGGTAGATTACCTTCAGTCAAAGCTTGAACCCCTTTTTGTGCTACTATATTGTTAGGTTCTATCCGGAGAGCTTCCTTAAATTCGGCTTCGGCACGTTTATTTAGCCCTACTCTGATGTAAAGCTGTCCAAGTCCTACACGAGCCATTGCATTTTCAGGGTCTATCTCAACCACTTTTCTAAACTCTGCTTCGGCTTCTTTGTGGGATTTTTGTTGGTTTGAGAGTACGTGTCCAAGTAGCAGACGGTAGCGCACTTCAGAAGGATTGAGCCTTATAGCATTTCGCAAAGAGTTTGCAGCTCCAGAAAAATCTTTTGATTGAAAGCGGTTTCGCCCTTCTGCAAAGAACTCTTCAGCTCTGCTCTGCTGATTGTCTGAACTGCTCTCTAAATCGTTTAATTCCTGCTCTACTTCAGCTTTACTCTCTACTGCTGTGCTGTCATCAGCTACATTCGCAACTTCATCGGCTGTGTCTGTTGTCGAAAAACTCGTAGATCTGCTAGATGGAACTTCAACGCCTTCTTTTTCTATCTCTTTTGTAATAGGGACTTCTTCTTCTACCAACTCCTGCACAAACTCTTCCAGAGCTGGCATATCCATCAATGTACTCTGTTCAGGCTCGTCTATAGTTGTTTGAACTACTTCAACTGGTTCAAGTATAGCTTTTGGAGTTGCCCCACTTTTACGTGTAACCTTCAGTTCTTGGTTTAATCTGCTATTTTTGGTAGTTATTACCAGACGAACTTCTTCAAAAGCATCTGTTATTTTAGAAAATATCTGCTCTATATCAGTGCGTAGCTCAATGCTAGCATTGAGGTACTTATCAGGATGAAAATCACGAGCAAGTTTGAAATATTTGTTCTGTAGATCTTCCAGATTTACATCTTGATTGACACCAAGTAACAAGTAAGGATCATTCTTTGATATGAGGTTAAGTAGGGGTAGGATACGCCGACGTGCTGA
>JAEUQL010000890.1 GCA_016789295.1 Blastocatellia bacterium
CAATTTTAGTGAGTCATTCACTCAAAACTCTATCATATCTATTCATTGTATCATCTATTTTATTCTAGTCAATATCATAATCCGATGGCTAATGGATATTACCAACCTAAACAACAAACAACGCTTAATCAATCGAAACGACCAGCAAAGACAACTAACGATGGCAATGCACTTCTTACTACAACACCTATGTCAAATCAACAAATACCTGCTACGGAATCGAAAAGTAAACCGAAACATGCAGCGGAAAATGGTGAAGAAGACGACGATGACGATGATGACGATGACGATGACGACGATGATGATGACGATGATGATGAAGATGATGATTCAGAGGGTGGCAGTAGCGATCGTTTTAGCATTAAATCAGATTTAGCTCGACTTGATGAAGAATCATCCAAAGCACGACGAACACCTCTTCTCTATATCCGACCACATCTACGTGCGAAATTTGTATTTGATCAATTAATTCGAGTTTTACCACAATCACCAAGTGATACAAATCAACCAGCGACTGTAGAAATTCTCTCTGCTAATGTATGTTTATCTATCTCGAAAAAAGGAAAAGGCATCGTCGAAGAACTTTCTTTTTGATTTCAGAGTATACATTCAATGGCACCTGCATTAGTTGAAGAACGACAATTAATGTCTGATTTCATCGGTCCTCTCACTGCGTA
>JAEUQL010000891.1 GCA_016789295.1 Blastocatellia bacterium
GGAAACTTTGTCTTTTCGGAAGCTAAAAATCGTTTCAATTCCACATTGGTTCGATTAAGACAATGCACAATGTCCAGAGTTTATTAAATTTCTTAAAGTTTCAATTCCACATTGGTTCGATTAAGACCGGTAGTCACATCCTTATTTGATCTAACAAAAGAGATGTTTCAATTCCACATTGGTTCGATTAAGACGCAGATGAAGCAGTAAATTACGCCTTGCAGCACTTGTTTCAATTCCACATTGGTTCGATTAAGACACGATCAGAAAATTCAACTTGTTAAAAAACGTGGTTGTTTCAATTCCACATTGGTTCGATTAAGACTTGTTTGCTGTGTCAATTTTAAGTTCTAACAATTTAGTTTCAATTCCACATTGGTTCGATTAAGACGGCATCAACTGCCGATCTGCTGTTCGTAGTAGTCAAGTTTCAATTCCACATTGGTTCGATTAAGACTACCGATCTGCTAAATAAAATTAAAAACCGCTTAACTGTTTCAATTCCACATTGGTTCGATTAAGACCATCCGTTCCATACAAATTTATCAGTTTTTTTGCCGTTTCAATTCCACATTGGTTCGATTAAGACTAGGTTTCTCTTAAGAGGCGAGAGTCGCTACTTTCCGTTTCAATTCCACATTGGTTCGATTAAGACGCCTAACACTGCAGCAACAGC
>JAEUQL010000892.1:0-282 GCA_016789295.1 Blastocatellia bacterium
TATTACTACATCGCTGGGGCTTATGTAATTAAAAAGTGACCATTTTTGATTGAAAACAAAACTAGCAACAAATCTATCAATATTGTGTTTAAGTGCAAAGAGAACAACACCTATCAAAACATAAGGACCACGATCTACTGTATCATCCCATCGCCAAAGATCAGAGATACTTGGTTTCATTACATTACCCCCCTTGTTTTTGTACATGCATTATAGCTTAGAGTAGAGCACTACAATCATAATAGTTTTTATCACTCTTCAACGCTGCAAAGAATTATTCTG
>JAEUQL010000892.1:292-661 GCA_016789295.1 Blastocatellia bacterium
GCAAGAGGAATCGATCTCTTGCAGGCGGATTCTGCACTTGGAGGCTTGGCTGAGTTGTTGAAAGGCGAACCTTCTCAACTGAGAGTTCCTTTAGATATTAGGTGTGTTGTTTCAGCGTCGTTCTAGAAAATCCCCGTTTAGTATTTCATAACTACTTTGTGTTGTTCTAATGTGACTCCCATAGCGCGTTGCAGTTCGTTTATGGATCTATTCAGGTCTATTCTTGCTCCTAGCTCTTGACTTTGTGCTAATGATAGCTCTCTTTGTTTTTCCAGTATTAGATTAATAGAGGCATTTTCGTGTCCCACTTCAAATTTACGCTTTTCGCTTTCTAATAATTGTGATGCTGCTAGGCGGATCGATTCTGCT
>JAEUQL010000893.1 GCA_016789295.1 Blastocatellia bacterium
TGATTAACAGTCCGGGTTTTGGTTTCAATTCCACATTGGTTCGATTAAGACCCGCTCGTCACGGAGAACGCTTTTTCGTCTCTCTAGTTTCAATTCCACATTGGTTCGATTAAGACGTAACGAGTCCTCAGAGGCCAGACAGGTGAATTAGAAGTTTCAATTCCACATTGGTTCGATTAAGACTACCATTTGCCGTTTTCGATCTAAAGAATTTTTATGGTTTCAATTCCACATTGGTTCGATTAAGACACCTCCAAGGGAGGCAAAGAGGAGAGCTGAGAGGCACGTTTCAATTCCACATTGGTTCGATTAAGACATTATGTGAGGAACTATTCTATATCTGTTACCACCACTGTTTCAATTCCATATTGGTTCGATTAAGACCCTTTCTTTCTTAGCTCTCTTACAGATTCAATTACCTGTTTCAATTCCACATTGGTTCGATTAAGACAAGTATCCACCATCCCTAAATTCAATGCCTAGTTTTAGTTTCAATTCCACATTGGTTCGATTAAGACAGGCAGATCTCTCACCCAAGCAGACAGTCCAACTCGGTTTCAATTCCACATTGGTTCGATTAAGACACTTTGCTCGCCTTTGCAAAGAAGTTCGTCTGAAGTTGTTTCAATTCCACATTGGTTCGATTAAGACTTGAAAGTG
>JAEUQL010000894.1 GCA_016789295.1 Blastocatellia bacterium
AACTAATTCACAGCCCTCAGCATAAGTACCGACGCTTGTTTCAATTCCACATTGGTTCGATTAAGACCTGATCAAACTAGTTATGAAATACAAATTAAAGACCCGTTTCAATTCCACATTGGTTCGATTAAGACAGGTCACAATTCTCAGACCCTCAGATATAGAACTATGTTTCAATTCCACATTGGTTCGATTAAGACTATAACCAAAAAAGCCGTACCTGGTCGATACGTTACTGTTTCAATTCCACATTGGTTCGATTAAGACGAAGCTCTTGCACACATTAACAGAAGAAGAAGATGCAGTTTCAATTCCACATTGGTTCGATTAAGACGGCAATAGATGCCCTGTTTGAATTAGGGCTACGAGAGTTTCAATTCCACATTGGTTCGATTAAGACAATATCGCTCATAAGCACAACTCTCTGTTCAGGTGTGTTTCAATTCCACATTGGTTCGATTAAGACCGAATTGAGTTGGTATGAAACCGAAGACATGACAACGTTTCAATTCCACATTGGTTCGATTAAGACAACTTTAAGTCGGAAAGCTCGCATTGCGTCCATCCTGTTTCAATTCCACATTGGTTCGATTTAGACTCTTGAAGCAAGGCCAGATCAAGATAGTAGTACACTCTGTTTCAATTCCACATTGGTTC
>JAEUQL010000895.1 GCA_016789295.1 Blastocatellia bacterium
GGGAAAGGCGTAGAAGCCGCCGGAGAACGAGACGGCCTCGCCGCGCCGCACCCAGAAGACCTCCGGGCCGGCCGGGCCCTCGCGCACCAGGATCACGACGGCGGCGTCCCGAATGCGCGCCGGGGGCGGGTCGAAGTGCACGCCGGCGATCGGCTCGCTCATCCGGACTACTCTATCGCGGCCGTCGCTTCGAGGCCCTCCAGCGTTCGGACGGCAGGGCGGGGGCCTGGAACGAGGAGAGGAGGGGTGGCTCCTCAGGTAGGATTCGAACCTACAACCCTCCGGTTAACAGCCGGATGCTCTACCATTGAGCTACTGAGGAACGGCCGGGCCGCCAGGCTGCGCGGCGAACGGAAAGTATAGAAAGCGGCGGAAGGGCTGTCAATCCGCGGGCGCCCGCGCGCCGCCTAGCCGGCCTTGGTCAGCTCGGCCATGACCAGCTTGGCCACGCCCTTGAGCGTCTCGAAGACGCCGGTGCCCTTGGACGCCACGGCCTCCACGATGGGCTCGTTCTTGCGCTGCAGCAGGCGCTTCATCTCGTCCACCGAGGCCACGTTGGGAAGGTCGCGCTTGTTGAGCTGCAGGATGTAGGGGATCGACATCAGCTCGTAGCCCTGGGCCTTGAGGTTGATGGCCAGGTTCTCGATCGACTCG
>JAEUQL010000896.1 GCA_016789295.1 Blastocatellia bacterium
AGTCTGAGAAGGAAAACAAGAGAGGCGATCTTTGAAATCACGCCAGAGCCTCTCAATAGGATTAAGTTCAGGAGTGTAGGGAGGCAGTGGCAAGATTATGAGCAAGATTGAGGGCTTTGGCTTTGTGAAAAGTAGCATTGTCTAGAACCAGTATATTGAAAGTAATAGGGAAAGCTTGAGAAAAATGGTGAAGGAAAATCTGGAAATTATCAGTGTTTAAGTAAGGTAGTTCAAGGAAGAAAATCTCTCCAGTCTTAGGTTCAATGACACCATAAATCTAAAAGTTCTCAAAACCAAAATGAGCTGCAATAGTAGGTTGCAAGCCAGGCAAAGTAATACGACGACGGCATCAATCGAGAGTGTCAAGAATTTTGTGTTTTCATAAAGACTGAATACTTAGCACATTATACCTCAGCAGCATAAAGCCTTGTATTTCAATAAGTTAGTTAGGAACGGCCCTTTGGGCTTAGAACACCTCAAGCGTCGAGTTACACAAAATTCTTGACACTCTCCATCAATCCTACTCTGGTTTCATCTTCTACAAAGATACGTACCTGCTTGTAACCTTTCTCAACGTCATTAGCACAGGCGTGTTCTATTTCTACGGGCAAATCTTTGATAAAGGCAAC
>JAEUQL010000897.1 GCA_016789295.1 Blastocatellia bacterium
GTATATTTACAGGAGATACTCAAAAAGTGAGTGTTGGATTTCTCAATGCTCATCACCACACACCGAAAATAGTTATCTACAAACTGATAGATAATGAGAGAAGAGAAGTGGCTAGATTTAGTGATGAAGATCTGAAGAGAACTCTTACAGTTTCAGTTGTAGGAATGAATGACCTATCGACAAAACCCTCTCTTTATCAAGTACTTGATGGGGAGCAGACCGATGAACGAGACTTCCGTTGGACTGTTGATGTTGAAAGAGATTTATACAAGAGAAAGCTCAAGATCAAAGACAATTTCTTTGGAAAGATACATTTTCAGACAGGACTATTTTACTCTTCAAAGCTGAGTCAAGAGGTGTTGAAATTTGTAAGCGTAGATAGCAGCCAAACATTACCATTTTTCCGACAAATAGGCAGACCTGCTGCTGCAGTAGATTTGACAATAGATCAAGAAGTTGTAATTACAGGACTCAGCCAAAGTGTTAGATTGTCTGCTCAAAACAACACAAATTATCTGGTATCGGTTAGTAACCTTCCACCAGAAGATATGATGAACATGGATCACTTTGGTTTCTACTATTCGGTCATTGATGAAGAGCTAGTCAGGTATCTACCCGTTGC
>JAEUQL010000898.1:0-230 GCA_016789295.1 Blastocatellia bacterium
AGCTGGTTTAGGTCGTATCCCTGTGTCTGCAGGTTCTCTTCAAGGTTGTACAATGATTCGATGTTAGCGTCCATACGCTCTTCCTGGCTGTCGGCGACAAAAACGACACCATCAACACCTTTGAGAATGAGCTTACGCGAAGCATCGTAGTAAACCTGTCCCGGGACGGTGTAAAGGTGAAATCGCGTCTTGAAGCCACGGACGGTACCGAGTTCCAACGGCATAAAGTC
>JAEUQL010000898.1:240-621 GCA_016789295.1 Blastocatellia bacterium
TCGAAGAACAGTGTCCGGTCCGTCTCGGTCGCGAGGCTTATCAGCTTACCTTTCGCCTGAGGAGCCGTCGAATCGTAGATATACTGCAGGTTCGTCGTCTTACCGCACAGTCCGGGACCGTAATAGACTATTTTGCAGTTTATCTCTCGTGATGCGTAATTGATGAAGGTCATGGCTTTACTTGGGGAATTCTATAACAATGTGTATCAACTGAAAAGGCTATCGATGTCTTCGTCAGTGATCTCGGCAAACACGGAATTTGCACCGACATTGTATGCGGTCGACTCACGAACAGCCTCCTCCAGGATCGCTGCGACATCATGACTTGCCCGTTTTGTACGGAGCTTTACAAGGCCCAAGGTCGACCGTTCATCAAAGACG
>JAEUQL010000899.1:0-229 GCA_016789295.1 Blastocatellia bacterium
CACGCAGATTCCCGGCTGGCGAGTGGTCATGCCTTCAAACGCACTGGACGCCAGCGGATTGCTGCGAACGGCGATTCGTTCGGATGACCCTGTGCTGTTTCTGGAACACAAACACCTGTACCGCCAGACTTACAACAAGAGCCAATACCCCGGGCGTGATTTCATGATTCCGTTCGGCAAAGCCAAAGTCGTTCGCCCCGGCGAAGACCTGACGATTGTCACTTACGGA
>JAEUQL010000899.1:248-620 GCA_016789295.1 Blastocatellia bacterium
GCCGCTCAAGCCGGAATCGAAGTCGAAGTGATTGACCTTCGCACCTTGAGTCCGTACGACTGGGCGGCCATCGAACGCAGCGTCAAAAAAACCAACCGCGTGATCGTCGCTCACGAAGATTCGCTGTCGTGGGGTTACGGAGCCGAAATCGCCGCGCGCATCGCCGGAGAGTTGTTCGATCATCTGGACGCTCCGGTCAAACGAGTGGCGGCGCTGGATTGTTTTGTCGCCTACGCGCCGGAAGTCGAAGACGCCACGTTGCCGCAAATCGAAGACGTGCTGAAAGCGATTCACGAAATTGCTGCTTACTGATCGGTACGGAACCGGGAGCTTTAGCGACCGGCTGCTTCCTAATCGGTACGGAACCGGGAG
>JAEUQL010000089.1:0-7528 GCA_016789295.1 Blastocatellia bacterium
AGAATTACTACTTTTGAAAGTAGTTACTTACTTTCTGGCATTAGAAGTGTAAAAAATATATATTGATATGACAAGTAGTTCTTAGTCCTTATATCTCAAATATTTAAACACTCTTGTCTAGTCTGGGGTAGCGATCTACGAGGCTAAGTCTTCAGACAAAAATACTAGATCTGTTAATGTTGAAATAGGGTTTTGGCATCGATTTTGGAGAGAAAGCCTATAAATACTATTTATAGATAAATACTTTAGAAATAGATAAGGGATCTTAGAAGTTGTACTTTTGTTTGGTACAACTTCTTGATGCTTGTAGACTCTGAAGTGATCAGTAGAATTTTTGAATCAACGGCGGCGTTTCTTGGAGGAAGCTTTTTTAACCTTCTTCTCTACCTTCGCTACTTCCTCTTCAGGTTCAGCCAAGATATTCTCTGTGCGTACAGCGTGTAGGTCTGTTTTAAGTTCCTGCATAGCATCAACGAGAAACATATCTTGGAGCTTTCTGAAGTAGTGGACACCACCACCAGTATTGAATATGGCAAAAAGTAGCGGGCCGTGTTTTTCTGTATAAACCACACCTTGAAGTACAGAAACACCAGAATCTGTAGATGTGAGAGTACCCGTCTTTCCAACTATTGCGCCTCGTGTCTCTGGTTTTGTGAACCTTGTTGCAAGGGTTCCAGAATCGACACCCGCTACAGGCATAATGTCTTCAACTTTCATAGAGTAGTTTTTTAGCATTGCAATCATCTTCTTCATGATCTGTAGAGAAGCTTTTGCACTGATGCGATTGTATTCAAGACCAGAAGTGTGACTGATGTAAAGACTACCTGGCTTTAATCGAAATTCTGTTGTCAACTCGTCTTGAACTACTTGTGAACCACCCATGGCCTCACCAAGCTGGTCTGCATAGAAGTTGTCACTGTGAGCATTCATGTATAGAAGCAGTTCACGCAGTGGCTTTGAATAATGTACAGCCAGTAGGACACGGTCACGTTTTACCGTCTCTTGCACAGCTAGGTTTGAGGATTGTGCTTCTACCAGGCCATTTTCTTTACTGTTCTTAGAAAAGTTTGGGAATGAAAGACCCAAGGCAGCACGCATTTTTGCATAAGCTAACTCTTGGCTCCACCTATGAAAAAGGCGTAATGGACCATTAAATACCAGCTTTCCTTCAACACGCTTGATACCTTGACTACGAATAGCAGATGCAAGTTCTGCTGCTGAGTCCATAGTAAAGTGTGGGTCACCTTCGGCTTCAATCACCAGATCTCCATAGAGTACCTGTTTACTTTCATCTATGACACCTGTTGTGTAGGCTATAGTTTTAAATCTATGATCTGGGCCATAGCGTTTAAGTGCTAGGTAGGAAGTGGCAAGCTTCATCACAGATGCAGGATTTAGAGGTGTGTCTATGTTGTGTTGTGCAAGTATCTCTCCGTCCATTTTCTGTATTAGAACAGCCTGTAAATCTGGCAAACAACCATCATCGTTAAGACGTTTGAGGTAGATGTCAACAGAATCTTTTATCTCAAACAGAGATTTTTTATTGAGAGCTAGTTTTGCGTCTGCTTGGGCAGTAGCTACAGGTTCTGGTTGAGCAGAACGATTCTTTTTGTATAAAGATCTAAAAGGAACAGTTAAAAAACCTAGTAGAGCAATAGTTATTACTACAAAGAGTAGTTTGTGTGTGCGAGAGTTCATCAGCTAATCTCAACCTCTTTAGTAATATCAAGTCTGTTTAGAGACGCTTTAATCAAACTTTTTGAGTTTTGCTGCGCTCTTTGTGTATCACAGCGTGTATCTGGCGAAGCTGATCGACCATATCCACTAACATATCGGGCAGCAAAGCTTGTGGGCCATCAGAGAGAGCTTTTTCTGGCTGGCAATGGACTTCAACTATAACTCCATCAGCCCCAACAGCCACTGCAGCTCTCGCCATGGGGATCACTTTTTCGCGTCTTCCAGTACCGTGGCTTGGATCAACCAGTATAGGAAGGTGGCTCAATCGATGAACAGATGGAACAATTGAAAGATCTAAGGTATTTCTAGTGTGGTCGGCAAATGTCCTGACGCCGCGCTCACAGAGAACAACCTGATAATTACCTTCTGAGAGAATATACTCTGCAGCAAGTAGAAGCTCTTCTAAAGTAGCCGACATTCCACGCTTGAGAAGGACAGGCTTTTTGGTCTGGCCTGCCTGTCGCAGAAGACTGAAGTTCTGCATGTTGCGTGCTCCTATCTGTATCATATCTGCGTACTTTTCTACAAGCTCTAAACTCTTCTCGTCGAGTGCTTCAGTAACTATTTGGAGTCCGTAACGGTCACGAACTTCAGCTAGTATCTTCAGAGCTTCTAGGCCAAGCCCTTGAAAAGCATAAGGAGAAGTTCTTGGTTTATACGCACCTGCTCGAAACAGACCTATTCCACAGCTATGCACAACTTCAGCAACCGCCATAGTCTGTTCTAAGGTTTCGACTGAACAAGGGCCTGCAATTATTGTTAGATCGTCAGTCCCGATAGAGACTGAGCCAACTTTTACTACTGTATTTTCTGGCTTCACCTCACGACTAACAAGCTTGTAAGGCTTTGAAACACGTATTACATCTGATACACCTGGCAGATATTCAAATGTTACTGGGTCGATTGTGCCTGTATTGCCTGTAATTCCAATAGCCGTTCTTTGTGCTCCTGGGATCAGGTGAGGCTTAAAACCAATAGATTCTATTTGTTTAACTACCTCTTTTATCTCTTCCTGAGTCGCCTGTGGGTGCATAGTTATTAACATAGTCTATCCTCTTGCCATACAAATTAAGGTGTTGTCTAGGTTTGTCTGATCGCCCCTTAACCGATACCTGCATCTCTGGGGTAATAGTGCCAGTGCGGCAGATCTCTTTGTAAAGCTGACCGCTATTTTTAACAGTTCGTTTCTGTGTGCTAAAGTCTACTGCAACTAGTCCAAACGGTGTTCTATAGCCTTCTGCCCACTCAAAATTGTCTATGAAAGACCAATGAAAGTAGCCTCGAATATCTATTCCTTCCTTTATAGCGCGTTGCAGCTCTATCAGGTGATCGAGCAGTGCTCTAGGTCTCTGCTCATCGGTCTCGTCTGGAAAACCGTTCTCTGTAATGAGAATTGGAAGATTGTATTTGGAAAGCCTCTTTACCATTCTGTACAAGCCTTTGGGGTATATCTCCCAACCAAAAAGTGAAAGCTCTGCATCGGGTGATGGAAAGTTTCTGCCAAAGAATGTTGCAACACTCCTTAGATCGAAGGCTACTAGATCTCGCGAGTAGTAATTGAGGCCGATGAAATCAGCCAGTTTCGCTCCACCTGCTAGTATCTCATAGCCAAGCGGCAGTCTGAGCCTACTCTCTGCCAAAGCACTGATTATAAGCTCATTAAACAGGTAGTCTTGCCAAGCAGCTACTTTGCGGTCAAGAAAAGAATGTTCATTTGCTGGGTCGAAGATGCGCATGTTGTGTGCAATACCAACTTCTGGCTTGATTCTGGTTCTAGTGTGAAGTACTTCATAAGCAACAGCGTGCGCACGCATCATGTTGGCAGCAGAAGCAAAACCCAGATCGGGTCGAGAGCGAGATGGAGGCCAATGCAGAAGCATGTAACCCATAAACGCATAGACCATAGGCTCATTTATTGTTACCCAGTACCGAACTATATCACCATACTCACGTGCTACAAGCTCTGTAAATCTCTTGAAATAAGAGATTACTTCACGATTTTCCCAAGCACCTTTTGCAGCAAGCCAAAGAGGATTTGTAAAGTGATGTATTGTCAAAAGTGGCTCTATGCCATTGGCTTTGAGTGTCTCTAACACATCTCTGTAGTGAGCTATTGCACTGCTGTCAAACTTCCCTTCTTCAGGCTCTATACGACTCCATTCAAGTGATATTCTATGTGCATTCTGGTGAAGACTCTTTAGCAGATCGATATCTGACTTGTAGAGTTTGTAATGGTCACAGGCTTGTCCGGAAATAGACCCGTCATATATATTTCCTGGTCTCTGCTCAAAAGCCCACCAGTCGTTGAGGCGGTTCTCTCCTTCGACTTGATGCGAAGAAGTAGCTGTACCCCACATAAAATCTTTGGGAAAGACTAAAGCTTCTGACAATAGTTCTGTCATTTAATTTCCTTATTCTTGATTCTCAT
The DNA here is from genome assembly GCA_016789295.1 of Blastocatellia bacterium. GTDB lineage: Bacteria > Acidobacteriota > Blastocatellia > Chloracidobacteriales > JADJPF01 > JAEUQL01. Next base: position 4,166 of record JAEUQL010000089.1, read on the forward strand.
CGTTAGCAAATCTTTCTTTGAACTCGTGCGAAGATTTCCTCAGTTCCAGCCAGTCTTCAAAGATGTCAGGAGTGCTGAGCCAAATTTCTAGCCAGAAAGCCAGCTCTTCTATCAACATCCGCCTTTCTGCAGAAACTTGCTGATTGGCAGTGATTATCTTTGTGCGCAGACGTGCATTTTTTGCAACCTCTCTGCATCTGGCCACCGCTTGTGAGTCGCCATAATCCTTAAATTTTCGATACTGTTTGTCTATTAATCTGAGCGACTTTTCAGCTTCTGAAAGGGTTTCAAAGCTGAGTAAGGAGGTAAAATCGTCTGAGTCCGGATCTTCGTCCATTTCTTGAAGGCTAGAATGGTAGAAAACTTTGTGTCCAGCTTCTGTCAATACTTTTGCGATGTAGGCCGGTGTAGCTGCTCCACCCATCCCGTAAATAGCCACAAGTCTTTGATTTATAAACTCTATCTCTTGTTGAGAAAGTTCGACAAAACCTTCTTCGGTGAAGATCTCCAGAATCAATTCCTTTTTAGTTTTGCGTCTCATTAGAAATTTTACTTGAGCAAGTTCTACTTTCTTGTAAAGCTAAGGTCAAAAGCTTGTATTCATCATTATCAGTTGTGTTAATATAGCAAAAAGATTGTTTATTCGTCTTAACGGTTGTGCAGCACTATAATTAAGCAACACTTTAATTTACACTGGCAGGAAATTCCTATCTATCTTGCCTTTTTATAACTTATTTGGAGACTAGCCTATGAAAGCAGAAAAGACTGTTTTCAAACTCTTTTCAGTAATGCTGCTAGGTCTTTTCCTGAGCACACTCTACCTGTTACCTAAAGCTGCTGCATCTGTAGAAACAGAAGATACAGCACAAGAAGGGGCAGAGAGCAGACAAGCGAGTGAAAAGCAGACTGCAGAAAACCAGAAACCAGCACAGAAGCCTTCAAACCCTGAAGATGAGCTTCCAGTGATTAAATCTGGTACAAACCTGGTTACCTTAAACCTTACGGTGACAGACCCTTACGGCAGATATGTAACAGGTCTGACAAAAGACCAATTTGAGGTCTATGACGACAAAGTTCCTCAGAAGATAGAGTTTTTCTCCAGTGAGGATGCGCCAATATCGATAGGAGTGATCTTTGATGTCTCTGGAAGCATGAAAGGTAGGATGGATCGTTCTTATGCAGCCATGCGTCGCTTCTTTGAAGTTGGCCATGACAGAGACGAGTATTTTTTGGTTACATTCAATAATGGTGCAAAACTCACACAAGATTTCACTACAGATTCAAAAATGATCACCAACAGCCTATTTATGGTAGAGCCAAAAGGGCAGACAGCTCTCTACGATGCTGCATACATAGGGATTGAGAAAGTACGTCGTGGCCGTTACTCACGCAAAGCTATCTTGCTGATAAGCGATGGGCAAGACAATAACAGCCGCTACACTTTTAAAGAACTCAAGCAGCTTGTCAAGGAAGCCGATGTACAGATCTATGCCATAGGTATCACCAACGTCTTTGGAGCACGAGAACTTGATGTAGACGGCCAAGTACTACTTGAAGAGATGACGCGCCTCACGGGAGGAAGAGCTTTCTTCCCTTCTAACGATGCCGAACTTACCGAAGTTATTACAAGAATTGGACTTGAACTGAGACACCAGTACAGCATCAGCTATGAACCAACTGGAATAGCTCAAGATGGAAAATGGCACAAACTAAAAGTAAAGTTGAATGCTCCTAAAGGTATGCCATCCCTCACAGTTCGTACTAGAGAAGGTTATTTTGCAAAGCAGAAGGCTGTAAATTAAAACTTGTTCAAAACAGAGAAAAGATAGAAAGCTCTGAAGCTTTCTATCTTTTTCTATTTTTGTTAAATTTATTTTTCCTTGTCAGAAAGTCACGTTAATTAGTTGTACTATATAATCTTAAACTAAACAGTCCTGTCATAAATTTATGCTTGACTTTTAAACCAATTAATCTAGACTAGCCCTTCAAGTATCCACTAACTTTTTTCACTTAAACATAACAAGTGTATGCGTATTATCTTCCACTTCTCTACAGTCCTACTACTAGTACTGATCGTTGCCATTAACTGTGCCGCAGATCAGTTAACCTTAAAGAACAATGACCGTTTAACTGGCGACATAGTCAAGTTTGATGGAAAGGTTTTAGTGTTAAAAACAGAGTTTGCTGGAAATGTTTCTGTTGTCTGGGAAGCTATAGACAAGATCTCAACCAACAATCCCGTCTATGTGACACTAAATTCTGACAAGACTATCTTTGGGCAGTTTTCGGCAGAAGCAGATAGGCTAAAAGTAGCTCTTAGTAACAACGATACTCAACAGTTTGCCAAAAATGAGGTGAAGCTTATACGCTCGGAAAGTGAACAGAAAGCTTTTCAAGCAGAAGAAGACCGTTTTAAAAACCCTGGCTTACTCGATCTGATAGCTGGTTCGGTAGATTTGGGCTATAGTCTTTCAAGGGGCAATGCTGATGCTTCAACTTTCAATCTGACACTGCAAGCAACCAGAGAGACACGTAACGATAAGACCAGCCTTTTTGCTACCTCGATACTTACCAAAACCACCCAGTCTAACCGCTCAGTTACAACAGCAAATGCTGTTAGAGGAGGGTTGCGATACGACCGAAACATAAACAGTAAACTCTTTGCCTATCTACTTACTGATTTAGAACGTAACCGTGTTCAACTGCTCAATATTCGTGCCGTAACTGGTGGTGGCTTTGGATACCACGCCTTTGAAAGCCGTGCTACATCAGTAGATGTATTTGGTGGTGCAACATTTAATCGCGAGAAGTTCTCTACAGGCTTAAACCGCAGCTCTGCTGAAGGAACTGTTGGACAAGACCTAACTTATAAGCTTAATGAAAGAGTATTTTTTAAGGAACGGTTTGCCTTCTTCCCTAATTTAACCAATACTGGTCAGTATCGTGTCACTTTTGATGCTTCAACAGTTACAATGATAACTAAACGCATTGGGGTACAATTTACTGTTAGTAATCGTTATACAAGTATTACTCCTCCAGGAGTAAAGAAAAATGATCTACTTTTTACTACTGGCTTACGACTCACTTTTGCTAAATAGCTGCCAATCACTTATATAAACTATATAAGAGGAGGAAATGATGAATAATGTTGATTTGGTAAAAATAGCTCAAGACTTGATACTGATCGTCTCTCAATTTGGGATGAAGCTCCTTGGAGCACTAATTCTTTGGCTAGTTGGACGCTACTTGATAAAACTAGTCAACAAAATGCTTGTCAACTCACTCAAAAAGCAGCCAATAGAAGGCACCATCATCGGTTATCTTGGCTCAGCACTCACAGTAGTCTTAAACATTACTCTAGTA
>JAEUQL010000089.1:7538-10432 GCA_016789295.1 Blastocatellia bacterium
CAATACTAGGTTTTTTTGGAGTACAGACCACTACATTTGCAGCACTTTTAGCAGCCGCTGGTATTGCTATTGGAACTGCTTGGAGCGGGTTGCTATCAAACTTTGCCGCAGGAGCTTTCATAGTTATACTTCACCCATTTAAGGTAGGAGATTTTATTTCTGCTGGTGGTATAGTAGGAACTGTAGAAGAGATAGGTCTATTTGTTACTACAATTAACACTCCTGATAATGTAAAAACTTTTGTTGGTAACAATAAGATTCTTTCTGATAATGTACAGAACTTCTCGGCCAATCCATTCCGCAGGGTTGACCTAGTGGCACAGCTCAGTCACAGTGTCGATCCAACAACAGCAAGTGCACTACTCAGAGATAAGATAAGCAAAATTCCTAACGTTCTTACTGAACCAAAACCAGACGTTGAAATTCTTCAGTTTACTCCTATGGGGCCAGTTCTTGCCGTCCGCCCTTACTGCAACAATGATCACTACTGGCAAGTCTACTTCGATACAAATCGAGTAATCAGAGACAGTTTTGGTGAAGCTGGCTACCCTGTTCCAGAACAACACCTTGTAGTTAAACAGAGCTAGTGCGTGCTATGGTCTCTTTAGAATCTAAGACTCTAAAGAGACTAGCTAATTTAGAGTGTATAACGAAATAATGTACCAAGAACTTTAATATTTCCTGGACGAGAACGACCATCGTGCTGATATAGGTAGAAGAATTCGCCTGTAAAATGTTTATTAAACTGCTTGATGATACCGGCTGAGATACGATTGCGATACCATCCAAAACTTCCTTCACTATTACTTTGCGTTGAATACCAGGCTTCGTCTGCAACAAATGGCTTGAAATCGAAACTACCTATCTTTAATGGATAGTCGATCTGAAGACGATTACGATAGACGGTGAAATCTGGAGTAGAGTGGCGTACACGCCTTTCTAATAGGTTTCTATCTGTAAATGTAAACTTACCAAAAGAGACTTTTCCTGTAAGATTCATTATTAATCTTTCTTCATGAATCTTGACATTTGAAGTTGGTTGATTTTCAACGTGTAGATAAGTTGGTATTAACGCCAAGTATTTGTTAATTTTGAATGCAATTCCAATCCCTATACGTTCATCGACGGGTTGTGTTAAATCACGTCCAACACGAACAACACCAATAAAGATCAGATCTCTTTTTTCTGTTAAATGCTTGATTATCTGTGTTTCATTCCAAAACTGCTCATCGCTACGCGGTGGAGTTGTGGTCTTCTGTGCATCAACCGTAACGACTTGATTGAGCATGGCAGTCTGTGCTGATGCAGTACTGCAGAACAGAAGAGAAAACAGACAGAGAGCAGCCCCAGAAAACTTAAAAATTCTCATAATGCTCACCCCTAAAACCATCAATCTTACTTTCTGTCTTGAAAAGTTACTGTACTTACTAGTTTTTTCGCTGTAGCTGTTGGTAAGCGAACTAGTGGCGCAGGAAATATTCCCCCAATAATAAGAAAGAGTAGTGCTGCAGTTAAGACCCATCGCTCTCTTGCAAGTGCATCAACCACTGCCGTTGTGTCAATCTTTGGTTGTCCCAGAAATAGTCTTGCAAAGAGACGGACAACGTGAAAGGCATTCAAAGCTGTGACTATGGGCAGTACAATTCCTAAATGTGGATGAGTTACTAAAGTACCGTGCAACAATAGATCTTCAGCACAAAAACCGAGTGTTAAAGGTACTCCTACAAGGGCCAATCCACCTATAGCAAAAAACACTGCTAATCGAGGCGTACTAGCAGCTAAACCTAAAAACCCTTCTCCATCGAAAGTAGAAGAAGAGAGGCGTGCTTCTATGCTGGTGTAGACGGCTGCGAGTATGGTGGTCGCTACTGCTACTACTTGCCAGTGAACAAACGCACCTACTATAGCATCTGGGTTGTTGCTTTCTAGACCAACCAAAATGAATGAAGCTTGACTGATCGATAGTAGTCCAAGCAGTTTCCTGGGTTGACGTTCTGCCAGAGCCAGTATCGCTGTGTAAGCTGCTGTGATAAGACCGATTTCACCAAGTATTGGTAAAGCTTTATGGGCAACATCAGGAAGCAGAGGGCTAGCAAGTCTAGCAACTAAGAAAGCCCCTAGATGTGAATTCACCAAAAGAGTTAAAGGCAACAATGGCCCACGTTCATAAGCAGATATTACCCAAGAATGGACAGGTAGAAGACCTTTTCGTAAAAAAACTGACACTATTAAAAAGCCAAAGGCCCAGTGTAGCAGTGGGCTGTTGCCAGAATGAACAGAAAAGCTAAGTATCTGTTTTGTATCTAAGCTATCAAACACTATACACAAAACTGCTACAAGCAGGCTTACAACACTACCTATTAGGGCTATTCTTGATAGTGATGGTATCTCTTTTTCACCTGATAAACTGAAAAACTTTTTAACTAGAAATGGAACCGTAGAACCAGCCCAACCGACCACCAGTATAGCCATATTGTTAGCAGCATAGGCTGTTAATGTTGAAGCAGTTAAGAGTAACATTCCAGAAAGCCAGTAGGGTGTAAGTTTTCGTTTGGGAGCAAAAATAGTTAATCCTAGTGCAAGTGCAGTAAAAAGTGTTATAGGTATTGCGTTTAATGTGTCTATACTAAACCAACTCTTTACCCCTATCAATCCTAATGGTTCAAATAGCTGATGACTTTGAGAAAGACTAACTTCACATAATGCTACTACCATTAAAGTCAAGCTAAGTGACATCCCTGCTATCGCACACTTCCGTGCTCGATCCGTTGATGCTAGATTCCATACTAGTACAGCCATAGAAAGCAGTAGTAGGATAGTTAAAGTTATCCAAGGAAAAGTAAAGTTAGTGTACATTGATTCCCTCCTTCTTTTTTCTTATAGAAAGAAGGCCC
>JAEUQL010000089.1:10442-10742 GCA_016789295.1 Blastocatellia bacterium
TGCAGCTAGTCGTCGTTCACCTACTTTTGCAGATCCTACTGCAAATCTACTCCATTTGGTCTCCAAGCTATGTAGAAAATGTGCAAACTTATTTATTGGAGTGACTATAAATCGATCAAGCAATACATCATGGTGTCCACGGTCTATTGCTAAGCGATAGAGCCAGTTTCTAACTTTGGTAGGAAAAAATAGTTCATAATAGGCACCTGTCCTGCCCAAGTGACCACCTGAAGCAGAGTGTATACGGTGGAAATCATGTAGCATCGATGGTGCTCGTAAAAACTGTAATGTGCGTACTAC
>JAEUQL010000008.1:0-2130 GCA_016789295.1 Blastocatellia bacterium
GCACTAGGTGCACTGCTTTATATGCCAGCACATAATAAAAATATTGAAGATATTCTGCTTCGACAGAAGTATCCTTCTTTGACATCTGTGGTACTTTGTCTTGAGGATGCAATTTCAGATGATGAGCTAGAGTCAACAGAACGTTTTCTGATCAATCTCTTAAAGAACTCTGTTCAAGAAAATTGTCACTATATGGGTTATGCTCCAATGATTTTTATTAGAGTAAGAAACCCAGACCACTTCGAAAGTATCTATAAGCAGTTAGGAGATCTTTCTTGTTTGACAGGATATGTGTTACCAAAGTTTGATTCTTGCAACGCTGAACATTACCTGCATGTACTTAAAGAGGTAAACTCGCACGCCCTGAGACCTGTCTACTGCATGCCCATCTTGGAATCTTCAAAAGTTATGTATCGTGAGAGCAGAGTAGATGAATTGACAAAACTGCACAGAATTATAGCTAATAATAGAGAGCTTGTGCTCAATATCAGGATAGGGGTGACAGATCTTTGTGGTCTCTACTCTATTAGAAGAAGCCCGGAGACGACTATATACGATATAGGAGTAGTAAGAGATTGTATTTCTGACATAGTAAATTTCTTTTCTAGAGCAGCCAGTGATTATGTAATATCTGGTCCTGTATGGGAGTACTTTGAAAAAGATAGAAGTTATCAATTAGGTTATACTTCAGGGCTAATAAGAGAAATTATCCTAGATAAAGCTAATACACTTCTTGGCAAAACAATCATTCATCCAAACCACATACCAGTAGTCAATAGTCTGTATGCGGTCACTCAAGAAGAGTTTAGAGATGCTCAGGACATAATCGGGTCGAAACAGAATGGTGTGCTAAAGAGTAGTTATAGAAATAAGATGAATGAAGTCAAGCCACATTTGAACTGGGCACAGCGTGTCATGCGACGTGCCCACGTTTATGGAGTGCTCAATGAAGGTCAAACCCATGTAGACCTGCTAGAGGCTATTGTAGTAGCAGAGAACGAGAGTAAGCATAGGATTGATGCAGAGATTCAATATAGTCGATGATTTAGAGATCGAGATAGAGGTAGAAGAGAATAGGTACGGATTTCTTCTAAAAGATCTGTTTCTAATGGCTGCACGAAGAAATAGACGCCGTGCATTTCTTTTTGTTAGCCAACTTTTAGGAAAACATATTCCAATAGATGCTAGACGTGCTCTTATTACTGGTAAACTACTTGCTTTTTTGCTTGCAGAAAAGATCTCAAAGGAAAGAGCTTTAGATTATAAATACGAACTGCTTGCAGAAGGTATAAAAGATAGTTCAAAGATAGAGGACGCACTATGCTATGCTAGCTCTAACCTAATACCTGTTGAATGTTCAACACTTTTTCTCGGTTTTGCAGAGACAGCAACTGCACTTGGACACGCGCTCTTTTCTCAATACACCAGCACAGGACACCGCCTTGAATATCTTCACACAACAAGAGACGATATTGTGGAACTTTCACCAGTATTGCAGTTTGAAGAGGAGCACTCCCACGCCACAAGACATCTCTGTTATGCAGAAGACCCCAACTTCTTTACAAACTTTGATCATATAGTCCTGATAGATGATGAGTTGACTACCGGCAAGTCTGCTCTCAACTTGATAGAATCGCTCCAACGCCACCACAATGCAAAAAGGTTCTCTATAGTATCTATACTGGACTGGCGCACTAGAGAGTACAAAAGACATTTTGATGATAGGGTTGCAAGACTTGCTATTCCAATAGATGTTGTTAGCCTGCTTCATGGCCAAGCCCATTCTACAGGATCTGCTTCGTTTGCAGAAGAAGTTTGTTATAAAGAGACGGTTCAATCTGATATAAATAGTAAGGCTTTTGTTGAAACTATTGTTGCTTGCCCAAAAGTTCCTGTCGTAGAATATACAAGAAGACTTACTGATTTAATGGAAGTTAAACAGAACTATTTGAAGTTTACAGGACGATTTCCTATTACCTACAGGTCTCATCAAGAGATAGAAGCAGCAGTCTTAAAATGTGTAAAAATAGTAGAGAATGGATTAGAAACAGAAGAGCAAGACAAGCCTACCTTAATACTTGGTACAGAAGAGTTTATATACTTTCCTATGTTAGTAGCTGCAAACTGCAA
>JAEUQL010000008.1:2140-21986 GCA_016789295.1 Blastocatellia bacterium
TTTCACTCAACTACTCGTAGTCCAATACTAACAAATCCCAAAGAGGAATATGGTGCAAGAAATGGATTAAGTTTTAAAAATCCTTTTGATCCAAAAATTGAAAATTTTGTCTACAATATTGATACAAACCGTTATAAACAGGTCTGCTTCATTACAGAAAGGCAGATAAGTAGTGAAAGTCGCAATGAACTTATTCGTTGTTTTTTGGAACGACAAATAAGAAAAATAAAATTTATCTCTGTGGTGCAATGAAAAGATATAAAGTACCTGAAAATTTTGGTAGCTATAGTAGAGAAGATGTAGTTTTTTTGCTAAAAAATCTTAACGGTTTGATAGATGAGAAGAGTAATGAAGAGCGCGAAGCTGTGGTACAAAATGGTGGACACTACTCCGAAATGCTCCCTGTTGAGTATTTTCCAACAGAAGAATATATAAGACTTTTTCATACTATCTTGCAAGATACAAAGGTCAAAGTAGCAGAGGCTGTTGCAGTTGTTGCTGAAATAATTAAAGAGAAAAGATCTAGTAATCTTGTTTTAGCATCTCTAGCACGAGCTGGTACACCTATAGGTATTTTGATAAAACGCTATATTCAAGCCAAGTATGGCATAACACTGCCACATTACAGCATTTCGATAATCCGTGGAAAAGGTATAGATAAAAATGCTTTACGATTTATTTTACAGACTCACCCAGATGCTGATATACAATTCATAGATGGGTGGACTGGAAAAGGTTCTATCAAAACTACACTCGAAGCAGCTCTAAAAGATTTCTACCACAGTGACGCAATAGAACTTGATCCAACACTTGCTGTTGTTGCCGATCCAGGCGAGTGCGTTCCAATATGTGGAACTAAAGAGGACTTTCTCATCCCTTCGGCTTGCTTAAATGCGACAGTGTCCGGCTTGATAAGCCGCACTGTACTTCGCGATGATCTGATAGGCGAAGATGACTTTCATGGAGCAAAGTTCTACAAAGAGTGGCAACAAGATGACCTTTCAAATATGTTTATAGATACTATTACAGAATGTTTTGGTAAAACGGATGTTGATACTACAGATCTAGAACAATATGTAAATTGTATGTCTGATAAAGGAATCAAAGAGATGAAACTGATACAAGAGAGATTTGGTATTAGTGACATCAATCGAATTAAACCAGGTGTTGGAGAGACTACACGAGTATTATTGAGACGTATGCCTTGGAAAATACTTGTCAATTCTTTAGACAACCCAAATCTAAAGCACATAGTACTACTAGCAAAAGACCGCAATGTTCCCATAGAGATCTACAAAGATATGGGCTATGGCTGTTGTGGACTGATAAAATCGGTAAAAGAGATATGATATTTGCTTCTGACCTTGACAGGACTTTGATCTACTCTGATGAGTTTACTTCTGCAGTAGATGTTGAGAGCCTACTTGCAGTTGAGTTGCTTGAGGGAAAAGAGATAAGCTTTATGACACATGTAGCTTTCCAACTTCTCAAGGAGCTGAGCTTAAAATGTCTATTTATTCCTATCACAACAAGAACTATAGAACAGTATAAAAGAATCTATGCTTTATCTGAATGGATTGCTCCAGAATATGCCATTGTAAGTAACGGTGGAAATGTTCTTTACAAAGGGGAAGTAGATAAACAGTGGCAAGAAAATATTGCTGCGTGTGTCAGCAAAATAGACAGCCACTTTGTAGTAGAATCGAAATTAACAGAGCTTTTTAGTAGTCGTCCAACTGTAAGTAAGGTGGTTTTTCGTGACGGTCTTTTCTGGAGTATCCATTTTCACAAACTAACAGACGAAGATAGAGCCATAGTCTCTTATCTTGAACAGTGGAGCAGAGAAAGAGGTTGGCAGACAAACCTACAAGGTAGGAAACTTTATGTCCTACCTTATGCTGTAGACAAATGGAATGCTTTGGCTTATGTCAAAGAAAAAACTGGAGAAAGCCACATAGTAGCGGCTGGTGATGGAGAACTCGACTTTATATTTATGAAGAATGCCTACAAGGCTTTCTGTGTTGCACACGGGGAAATTGCAAGAAGGATAGAAACTTTACCGCGTGTGCATTTAACAAAAGAACACGGAATTAAAGCTGGTGAGGAACTTTTAAGGGAAATTCTTCTAGCTATGTAACCCCCTCATCTTTTCTTTTTGAGGTTGAAGTCCATAAAACCTGTAAGTCCTTTAAGACCAGAAGTTGCTGCAAAGCCTCCCATATTCTCCTGGTCATCACTAAACTCAGACCCATCAGCAAGCTCTACATCATCAGTAGATTCTTGCAGTTTACCGTTTTCAATAACTTCTCCAGAAGCTGAGTCTGTAAACTGCTCATTGTATTGCTCATAAGCAATTGACTCAACAGGGTTCATCCAACTGTCAGTACTCATCCCCAACATCTCATCACTGGTTGGTAGATCGGCTGATGCTGAAGTTGGTAGAGGTGGAAGAGTTGGTATTGGCGGTGGAACAGGTGGAAGCTTTGAAGCTTTGGGTAGAACAGGTTCGGCTTCTTGAGAAAGCTTTGGACTTTCTTGCGAAGCTTGCACGCTTACCGGGGGGGGACTACTTGGTTCTGGAACAACACTTGTAGTATCTATGTCCGACTCATCTACAACATCGGGAGTAGCTTCTGTAAAGAGTGCTGGAGTTGTTGCTGCTGATGAAAAATTTAAGGATGTGGGTGCAGCAACAGAAATAGGAGGTGTTGAAACTTTATAAGATTTTTTGAATATAGTTCCAAGACGCTGCTGATAGAAAGTCTCCCACTCACGAAGAAAGCGGGCCTGAATGTCGGGTGGTAGAGTTGTATTGGTGCGCACCTGTTTGACCTTTTCAGCATATATTGTCTGTAGTGCTGCAAGAGCTTCGGACTCAATAGCCAATTCCATCTGCAACTCTTCTATAGTCTTTCTGCGATTAGGTTTTTCCATTATTTGTAGCCTGCTGAAAGAAATATGTCTGTTGATGAGGCTACTCTAACATTTGCAGAAAATTTTGACAACACCAGCCTAGAACTCAACTGGAAACTTCCAGCATATTTTATTCCCAAAATCGACGGAAAATTTCTCGTTTCTGCGTCTATCAAAGTAATCAGTATCAAAATCCCCTCAAATTTTAGGAGTATTTATGGCTTTATTTAAGACACTTACAGCAGCAGTTTATGGAATAGAGGCTTCCGTCGTAGATGTAGAGATAGATCTACAACTACGCCATCGAGAAAATGAAGGGCAAACAACATTTACAGTAGTTGGTCTTCCTGACACGGCTGTACGCGAGAGCCGTGAACGGATCAGAGCTGCAATAGCCAATTCTGGCCTCTTTTTTCCACAAGATAGAATAACTGTAAACTTAGCACCTGCTGATGTACGCAAAGAAGGTTCTAGCTTTGACCTTTCAATTGCAGTAGCAATTATAGGTGCTACACAAGAAAAGGCTTTTAACGTATCTAAAACAATGTTTTTAGGTGAGCTTGCTTTAGATGGACAGATACGCCCTGTAAAAGGTACTCTCCCAGCAGCCATAAAAGCTCGTTCACAAGGTTTAGAGCGTTTGATAGTTCCAATAGAAAATGCCAAAGAAGCTGCCGTAGTAGAAGAGTTGAAAGTCTATGGAGTAGCATCACTGATAGAAGTAGTCAAGTTCCTTGAAGGGCAGATCAATGTAGAACCTGTGAAATTTGATGTTAGTCATCTACTTGAGAAAGCGAACATTTACAATGTAGATTTTCAAGAAGTTAAAGGGCAGATACACACAAAAAGAGCACTTGAAGTAGCCTGTGCTGGTGGGCACAATATACTTCTGATAGGCCCTCCTGGTTCAGGTAAAACTATGCTAGCAAAAAGAATCTCAACTATACTCCCCCCATTAACTTTTGAAGAAGCTTTGGAAGTAACTCAGGTACACAGCGTTGTAGGACTGGTCAATGGTAATGGAATGGTTTTAAGTAGACCTTTCCGTTCACCACACCACACTACCAGTAATGCTGGTCTAATCGGTGGTGGCTCAATTCCAAAACCTGGCGAAGTCTCGCTGGCACATAACGGAGTGCTCTTTCTGGATGAATTACCAGAATTTAATCGTGCAGTTCTGGAAGTAATGCGCCAGCCTCTCGAAGATGGGCTGGTTACTATCAGTAGAGCTTCTATGTCATTAACATTTCCATCATCATTTATGTTGGTTGCTGCAATGAATCCTTGTCCGTGTGGCTATTTTGGTTCACCAACTAAGCAGTGCAGATGTACACCTCTGCAGATACAACGCTATGTCAACAAAATTTCTGGTCCACTACTGGATAGAATAGACATACACGTAGAAGTTCCCGCAGTAAAATTCAAAGAGCTGGGAGAGACCACAAGCTCAGAAAATTCGGCTTCGATAAGAGAACGGATTGTTAACGCACGTAACCGTCAACGCGAAAGATTTAGTAGAGAAACTATCTATTCCAATGCACAGATGAACCCAAAACTGATCCGTGAGCACTGCAAAATAGATAGTGAAGCAAAAAAACTTTTAGAGCAGGCAATACAACGTCTAGGGCTATCTGCAAGAGCATATGACCGAGTGTTGAAGGTAGCTCGCACAATCGCCGATCTAGAAGCTTCTGACTGCATAACTGTTACAGAAATCTCTGAAGCTATACAGTACCGGTCTTTGGATAGAAACTACTGGACTTAATTCTAAACTGTTGTGTGAAAAAGCTACAGCATAAGTGCCAATGCTGTAGCTTTTCTAAAACTGATAGTAGGTATAATCAATAGATTTTCATCTACTCCTTCTACGGATAGGATTAAGTATACTTTCTATCACCGACAGTAGTTCGTTTGGGTCTATAGGTTTTGAAAGGTGTACTTGATAGCCGCTACTGAGTGCTCTCAGTCTATCTTGTTTTTTGGTGTATGCAGTCAGTGCGATAGCTGGAACTTTTCCTCTTCCTCTACGACCTGATTCAAGTTCTAGATTTCTAACCTCTCTGATAAGTTCGTAGCCGTCTCTTGTTGGTAGTCCTATGTCAGAAATGATCAGATCGGGAAGTTGTTTTCTAAACAGTGCGAGAGCTTCATCGACAGAGCTTGCGTCTCTGACCTCTGCGCCAGCTTCTGCCAGTATTAGTTTCATAAAGCCAAGAGTATCAGGGTCATCGTCAACAACGACAATTTTTGTTCCTGAAAGGGATATATTGGCTTCGGGTTGTCGAAAACTTCCCCATCTACTGCTAGTTCGGGTTATTTCTTCTTTCCAAGCTGAAATGACAGGAAAACGGACACGAAAAGTAGACCCTTTGCCTTCACCAGGACTCTCTGCACTGACATTACCTCCATGAAGCTCTACTATATGTCTAACGATTGCAAGTCCCAAGCCAAGCCCACCTTGTGTGCGTGTAATAGAGCTATCGGCTTGATAGAAACGCTTAAACAGATAAGGCATAAAATCAGGATTGATGCCTTTGCCAGTATCTTTAACAGAGATTTCTATCTGGGAATCGGCTCTTTTAACCGTTACTTCTACCGAGCCACCAGCAGGTGTAAACTTGATTGCATTTGCAACCAGATTCCAAACGACTTGTTGAAGTCGATTTGAATCACCCATAACAGGACTGAGCACTGGGTCTATTATCATCAGCATCTTTACACCCTTAGCTTCTGCTGTAGCTTTGAGAGTATCTATAGCTGCTTCGACAACAGGAAGTATTTCGGTAACTTTCATCTCCAATGCCATTTTGCCACTAACTATTTTTGAGATATCGAGCAAGTCATCGATGATTTTGGACTGCAGTTTGGCGTTTCTTTCTATTACTGAAACGGCTTTGGAAAAGGTTTGTGGTTCCAGATCGGCACGGCTAAGAAGCTTTGCCCAACCCAAAATTGAGGTAAGAGGTGTACGCAGTTCGTGAGAGCAAGTAGCAAGGAACTCATCTTTGATACGTGAAGCTGCCTCGGCCTCTTTGCGTGCTTCTTGTTCACGAACCAGCAGACTTGCCCTTTCCTCATCAACTTTGTTTCGTTCAATGGCCATAGCAAGGACATTAGCTATCGAGCGTATAAAATTGATATCATCGGTGGTGAAATTTCTAGGTTTTAACGAATATGCTCCTAAAACACCAAAAGAGAATTTACTGCCGCGTATTGTGACACTGAGTCCACTAACTATTGAGTGGTCACGAAACATTTTGGGAATTTTGAAGCGTCTTTCACTGTTTATATCTGTTATGACAACAGGTTCATCGGACAGTAATAGAAGTGTGTAGCCTGCTATCGAGTTGCTACTAACTTCCAAGCGGCTCTGGCCAACTGTCCCTTCAGTCCACCCACAACCAGCACTAACAAGCATCGATTGTCCATCTGTACTCATTTCGAGAACGTGGCCAAACTCTACATCAAGACCTTCTGCAACAAGTAGAACGGCCTCATCCATTAGTGCTTTGAGGGTTGCGCCAGCCAATGCACTCTGTCCAAGCCTGGAGACTACTGCTTGTTGTCTGGCACGTATTTTTACTATCTCTTCTGCTAATTTACGCTCACTTATATCTATAGATGAACCAATGAATCCAGTTATCTCTCCTGAGTCAATAAGAGGCATTGCATGATCGAGTATCCATCTGTACTCTCCATTGTGACGTTTGAGTCTATACTCGATGATGAAGCTGTTTCTTTTTGTAATAGCATCGTTGAGAATAGTTTTTACACGCCCTACATCTTCTATATGTATATCTTCTATCCAACCTTTGCCCATTCCAGCTTCAATGGTTTTTCCTGTAAATTCTAGCCATTGTCTATTGAGGTAAGTACAAAGTCCTTGAGAGTCTGTCATCCAGATCATCATTGGTGAGTTATCAGCTAGAATGTGAAAACGTCTTTCGCTTTCACGAAGTCCACGCCTAAGTAGCTCAAGTTCTATATCTTCTACAGCCTCTTTCTTGGCTTGAGTTTTTACACGTTCCAATTCACTCATAGTTTTACTCATATTTATTACCGTGAAAATATCGAAAAAATTTTCTATTTGTGTGAACCCTTTTCTGAAAATCACTTGTATCAGCTAATAGAAACAGCGAGAAACTTCAGTAGGAGCATAAGCCATGACTATAGCCGATCTATTAGCAATCGTAAGTGGGCTGATCCTAGTCAGCCTTGGATTTATCTCAATCTTTATAGTAATTAGAATTACCTTTCCCGAAAAAGTTAAAGAAGCGGATCAATACATCAGTGAAAAGCCTGTCAGGACACTGCTTCGTGGCAGTCTAACTTTTCTACTGTTTTCTATCATAACAATACTATTGCTTGCTCTACCGTTTCCGCTCTTAAAGCTATTTGGTTTCATTTCGTTAATATTGGGGCTGGTCGTTACTATGTTTGGAGGTGCAGGTCTAATAAGCCATCTTTCAAAACGCTTTGACCAGCACTTCTACGGTAAAACTACAACTAGTTTAAGATCCTATCTACTTGCTTCGTTAGCAGTCGAATTTTCGATACTATTACCGATTGTTGGTTGGTTTGCTCTTTTGCCAATGGTTTTTCTGATGATGCTTGGAGCAGGGAGCCGTGTATTGCTTGGCTTTCGCGCTAAAAAAGTAGCTCAGACTACATCATCTACTGAGACTTCACCAACAATTGTCAAAACTACAGCAGAACTCTTTCACTAATCTATTATGCACTAAAGAGTGACTAGAAGGAATATTTATGACAAGCCGACGCAATTTTATAAAAGCAGGAGCTTTAGCGGTTGCTTCTTTCTATTTAACAGGATGCAATTCACAGTTTAATTGGATGTTAGGACATGGTTATATAGAGCCACTATCCGATCAACTTTGGGCGGGTACTCAGCAAGAGCTAAAAATAGCACATATATTGAAGCGAATTACTTATGGGATACGACCTAATGATATAAATCGCGTGATAGCAACAGGAGACAAAGCGATTACTGGCTTTATTGAAACACAGCTTTCACCTTCGACCATTAGTGATATTCAAGTAGACCTGCTTGTCAGACGTCTTGAAACTTTGAGAATGAATACTCCAGACATTTTTGAGATTACATCCAAGCAAGCTATAAGTGAGCTACGAAAAGCTACAATAGTGCGTGCGACCTACAGTGAAAGACAACTGTTAGAGTTGATGGTTGAATTCTGGAGCGATCATTTCAATATATATTCAGAAAAGGCTACTTGCGGCCAACTCAAGGTCATAGACGACCGGGAGGTTATCAGGCCACACGCTCTTGGTCGTTTTCGTGAGCTACTCTGGGCAACAGCAACAAGTCCAGCGATGCTTGTCTATCTTGATGGTCAAGTGAGCAATAGTCAGAAACCGAATGAAAACTATGCCCGTGAGTTGATGGAGCTTCATACTCTTGGAATTGATGGTGGTTACTGTCAGCAGGATGTGATGGAACTTGCACGGGCACTGACGGGTTGGAAGGTTGAAAACTTTTTCTGGAAAGGTCGTGTAAAGTTTGACGACAGAGTACACGACAAAAGTGAGAAGATATTGCTTGGAAAGAAGTTGAAAGTAAATGGAAATGACTTGGAGCAAGTAGTAGACTGCCTCTCTAGCCATCCTTCTACAGCAAGATTTATAAGTCGAAAGCTTTGCCATAGGTTTATTGGTGAAGATATTTCTGAAGAGCTTCTGTCTAAAGCTTCTAACACATTTCTAAAAACAGATGGTGACATAAGCGAACTGTTAAAAGTTATCTTCTACTCAGAGGAGTTTATTGCTGCTAGACCCAAATTCAAGCGTCCATTTACATATACAATTTCTGCGCTTCGTGCTCTTGGTGCATCAACCGATGGTGGCAAAGCTATTCAAAGCTCGCTGGAAAAGATGGGACAGCTTCCTTTTAACTGGCCAACTCCAGATGGTTATCCAGAGCAAGCTAGCCGATGGAACAGTCAACTTCTACCAAGGTGGAATTTTGCCATAGAGCTTGCTAAAGGTAGGCTTAAAGCAACAACGCTAGATATGGAAGCTATTTCAAAGCTTTCCACTTTAGCACTTGCAACAGGTTTACTTCACAGAGGAATTGGTCAAGAAGAAGTTGAAGCAATTGATAGGTTGAGATCTTCAGACCCAGAAAGTAGCATAGCTCTGCTACTTTGCCTACCAGAATTTCAGTTCTCTTAAAAGCAAGGAAGTGAGAAATCATGAAGATAAAAACTATAGTTTTGATAAGTCTTAGAGGTGGAATAGATGGTCTAAATGTAGTAATACCTTATAAGGAAGAGAACTATTTCCGACTTCGTCCTTCAATAGCAGTTGCAAAGAACAAGACTATAGAGCTTGACAATCAATTTGCACTTCATCAATCACTTGCTTCTATCTTTCCGCTTTACGAAGCTGGTCAGTTGGCATTTATTCATGCTGTAGGTTGGCCAAGTGAATCGCATTCGCATTTTCAAGTGTGGGAAGAGATAGAACTAGGAGTATCTGAGAGCGATAGTGGAGTGCGTCCAGCAACGGGTTGGATTGCAAGATACTTGCAGGGTTTGCCAAGTGGTTCTTCCGCACTGCGTGCTGTTTCAATAGGTGAAAAGCCGTCTAGAGCACTCAGTGGCTTGTCTGGTGCAGCTACTATTAAGACTTTGGCCGATTTTCAACTTGCTAAAGTCAAAGATGAAGCTCTCTTCTGTCAAAGCTTAAAAATGTTCTATTCAAAAAGTAGTCTCAAAGACTTTGGTATGCAGACTTTTGACGCACTTGGCTATTTAGCATCTTTGAAGGATGAAAGTATAGCTATAGATAAGTTGGGATATCCAAACACAGAGTTTGGTCACAGTCTCCACACGGTTGAGAAGTTGATCAAGTCAGGAGTTGGTTTAGAGGCGGCGTGCGTCGATTTTGATGGTTGGGACACACACTTTCTTCAACCTGCCATCATGGAAGCAAAGCTTTCAGAGCTAGCAGAAGCAATATCCACGTTTACTACTTCTTTGGGTGAAAAGATGGAATCAACTTTAATAGTTGCTATGTCAGAGTTTGGTAGGCGAGTGCAAGAAAATGCAAGTCAAGGAACCGATCACGGACAAGGTGGTCTAATGTTTGTTTCTGGTGCTGGGGTAGAAGGTGGTAGAGTCTATACTGATTGGCCAGGTCTTGGCAAAGACGATCTTGTTGGGCCAGGAGATCTAAGAGCCACTACAGACGTGCGCGACGTTCTGTCCGAAATTGTTCAAGGTAACAAAAACGGCCAGATATTTCCTGGCTATAGTGCAGTAAAAAGATTTGGGTTTCTGCAATAGTTTTTCGAAAGCTGAGAAGAGTTGAGGGATAGGCAACTTGAGTGACTGCTCTGATGCTGAAATGGTGAAGAGTATAGTTGGAGGCGATTCAGAAGCTTTCACACTTCTTGTTAGCCGTTTTCACCGTACTGTCTATTCAATTGCCTATCGAATGGTTGGTAATGTTGCAGAAGCTGAAGATCTCTGTCAGGAGATCTTTCTGAAGGTCTACAAAAATATTGGTCAGTATGACCAGTCTCTACCATTTACTCCATGGCTTAGGAGGGTTGCTTGTAACCATACTCTTAACTCGCTCAAACGTAAAGGATTAAGTACTTCTTCACTGGAACAGGTTGATGCTGGTAGCAAAGCTCTGTCTAGTAGCAACAATCCTGAAGTACAGATGGTAGCAGAGAGTCAAAAGAAAAACTTACAAGAGGCTATTATGTCTCTTCCTGAAAATTACCGTATGGCAGTTACTTTGAAATATGTTGAAGATATGACAGCAGAAGAGATAGCCGAAATAATGCAGGTGCCAAAAAATACTGTCAAGACCTGGCTCTTTAGAGCTAGAGAAGAACTTAGGGACAAGCTTGATAGATTTTGAAAGGTGAAAAGATGGAGTGTAAAGATGGAGTGTAAAGAACTTCTTCCACTACTTTATGACTATATAGATGAGGATATTTCTGTTGAAGATAAGAAAGTGTTAGAGCTACACCTCAAGCAATGCACTGTGTGTCGCCGAGAACTTGAGTCAATAAAAGCTTCTGAGATCTTCTTTAAGCAAGAGTTTAGCGTGCCACTTTCTGTAGAACGCCAACAAAAGATTACAGAAGTTTTACAACATAGACTTCAATTTAAGTTGGGTTGGCTTGTTACGGCTGCGATGGCTCTTTTTGCTTTGACAGTAGGTCTAATTTATGGGTTGCCAAAGTGGGCAAGTGGCAATCTTTTAGTGTCTCTCTTTAATCCCTACTTACTCATTAAAGTATCTAGAGATTTTGACGCAGAGAACTTACTTGCAGCCGTTTGGCAAGTTTTTGATTTTGGAGCAAAACTTTTGCAGCATATACCGCTACCTAGCAGAGATGTAGGATTAGTCATTGCCTTGCTTATAACAATTCAGGCCATAGGTAGCTATATGCTACTAAAGAAAGATCTTATGGAGAGATAGAAAGATGATAAATGCAGAAGTTATTCAAAAGATTGCAGAAGCTTTAGGAACTATCTCAGTTTTTGCACTTGGTGGAATATGTTGTGCAATAGGCAGTGGAGTAACTGCAACTGTACTTACACTACGTGCTTTTTGGCCAAACATGTCTGAAAAACTTGATCTGGTTGCGCTTGGCTACAGTTGGAGAAAACGTTTCTTGATGGGTTTGATTAACGGTCCGGCTATATTCATACTTGCTGCCATAGCACTCAACATACCAGTACTGAAACTTGCAGGTTTGGGACTATTGCTTTTTCTGGTGATGCTTATTCTACTTGGGCTTACAGCAGAGTTTACAATGATTGGTAGGCGAGTTTTGGCAATGCGAAACCAACCATCTACGCCTTTTGCGCAGACAATAACAGGTGGGATAATTTTTACTCTGATGTTTCTGATCCCTTTTCTTGGACAAGGCATCTTTCTTGCGATCTTACTAAAAAGTGTTGGAACTACTATCTATTGGCTCTTTAAGCAGAGAAATTTTACACCACCATCTACTAAAGAGTAGTACAGGTCTTGGCTTAACTTGGATTTTAAGACAAGGTATATACTTAGTCTTATATTCTTATTCGTCATTTTTTTGCATATAGTTCTTCTGAAGGTCGATCAAGATCTAGTAAGTAGATCTTGATAAAACCTTAGCTGTCGTGAGTATGGTAGCTTCGAGGTGTCGATTTTTAGTAGTCAGAAATAGGCATTCTTACTGTATATTCTCTTTTTTAGAATCAATAGTTTTCCTAATTAGTAAAAGTTTTCCTGATTGCTGAAAAAATATCTAATCTATTTTTATTATTGTGCTAAACTTCTTTCCAGCATTCCAAAAAAATTACGAAAGCAGTTCTCAAGACCGTCAAGTAGGTTATTTGAAGGGTATTAGCAAATGTGGCGAAACTTGCAACTACTCTTGTTGTTGTTAGGATTAGTTTCCTTTGCGAAAGCAAAATAGACACTGGTTGTAGAACTGGAAATACAAAATGTTAGTAAAACTGTTTCTAACTATCTCTAATGAAACAGGTGTAGGAATACTCTATAACTAGGTAGTAAAATACTTAAAGAAAAATGAGATAAATGACGCAGATTCATTACAGATCTTTAAGAGATTATCAAATGTAGAAACCATTGTTAAAAAATCTTTATTTGTAGTTTTCTTATGTCTACTGTTGATGTTTCAGTAGAGTTTCTCTTTAATTTGTAGTATCCAAAAAATAGAAACTGAAGATGGCTAATATAGAATCAGCAAAATATAACAAAAAGGACTATTTTCTGCTTTTTTTAATTTGGTCGATTTCCGAACCGACTTGATAACTTCATCACTATCTTTTCGTGGAGTTAAGGAGAAATCAACGTTATGACAAAATCTCTGCGTCATCTTTTCCTATTCATCCTGCTGTTCTCGCTTGCAATTATTAATGTGGAGAGTGCAGGAGTTTCAACAGTAACATTCGAGTTTGATGGAATGATGGGACTATTTATGGGCAATCCTAATAAGATATCTGTAGGAGTGCTTGATGCTCATCACCATAGTCCAGAGATCACCTTCTATAAATTAGTAGGTAATGAGAAGAGAGAGATTGCACGGTTTACGGCTGCACAGCTTAAGAAGACAATAAATATTGGGATGGAAGGAACAAAAAGTAGAAGATTAGGAAGATACCTTTCTTTAAGTGGAAGGGAGAATGATGCGCAAGATTTTACTTGGACAGTAGATGTTGAGAACGATCTTTATGGTGGGAGAAAGCTAAAGATCAAAGAAGATGGCTTTCTGACTAAGATCCATTTTAGTACAGGAATTTTTTACTCCACTAAGCTAAGCGAAGAGAAGTATAGATTTATAGCTGCAGACGGAAGTGGAAAAGCAGTTTCATTTTTGCGTAAGGTTGGACAGCCTGGAGCAAGGGTTAATTTAGAGAAGGGACAATCCCTGCTAATTTCGGGAGTCGATACTCCTTTGAGGCTGACAGCAGAAGATGGTGTGAGCTATCTTGTAACTGTTTACAACCTGCCACCTCCAGAGATGGCCAACTTGAACCATTTTCTTATGTACTATGACATTATTGATGAGTTTCTCCCAAAGTATGAGCCAGTAGTAGCAAAGAAGAGTTTTGCGGGGACTGGGGATTCGCTTTGTGCTCCAAAAGTATTTGGTAACTCAGGGCTTAACTGATCTGGTGAGTCAACAATCGGAGATGTTGAAAAAACAGATGGCAGCCCGATGTGGCTGCCATTTTAGGAGGTAAGCTTTACGAAATTCTTTACTTACTGGCTGATTGTTGAGCTATCTTGATAAGTTCGTCGATATCTTTGCCAGAAAATGATAGATCCAGGTAGTGGTTGCTGCTCTTTGGATGAAGTCCTGCTCTAACTTTCTTAACTTCTTCTTTAGCTAAAAGCAGTTCCTTTAGTCCTTCTTCCATTTTTCCTTGTCCAACAAGAGCTTCACCTAAGCCTTTTCTCCACTGACCAATACTGAGAAAATCTTTATAACCTATCTCTCTGGCTACTTCCATAACTTCTCTGTATGCAGCTTCGGATCTAGCAAAATCTTTAGCAAGGCCATAAACTTTACCTTCATACTTGAGAATGTGGATAAGCTGAAATTTTTTGGCCGAAGGATCAACGTTCTTTACAAGATCTTTATATCTTGCTTCTTGAATCAAACTAATAGACTTCGCTTTTTCTCCTTGTACAGCCAAAATAGATGCCAGTATAGACTTTGCTACTACTGTATAGCCGTGCAGTTGGTGCTCTTCTGATACCTGAACAGCTTTTTGTAGATAGGCTTCTGCAAGCGATGGGTTAGAAAGCCCAGTTGCTGAAAGCCCGGCAGCTTGATAGAACTGAGAAGCAAAAGCAGGATTGTTGTAGTCTAAACTGCCAGCAATACCGTCTAAGCTCTCCAAAAATGCTGGATCATTTCCGTCGCCAGCTATGTGTAGAAAGGCAGAAAGCATTAGTGGATATAGTAGAAACTTGTTGGCTCCAATCGATCTGCAAAGCTCTACAGTCTCTTGACACTTCCTTAAACCTTCTTGTTCACGACGTTCATAGACGTTTGTTTGTGCATCCCAGTAAAGAAGTTGTGCATGGTTAAAGAGGTAGCCTTGCTCTTTGGAAGCATCTAGCCACTGGTCGAGTTCTGTTCTTGCGTCTGCCACTCGCCCTACTTTTGGAAGGAACTTGGCCAGTAAGACAACAGCGTTTTGGATGTCTGAAGTAGCATTGTATTGGGTAAAGACAGCTTTGGCTCTTTCAAGCTTGTCTATGGAATCTTGGTAGAGGTCAATAGAGACAACTTTTGCTACTTCTTCAATTGCCAAGCGTGCTTGAAGAAGTTCGGCTGCTTGGGCAGTAGGAATGTTTGCATAGTACTCGATTGTGTCTACTGCAAACTTGTCTTTGGTCTCATCTTGTATCGTATCTGCTATTGACTGGGCTTTTCTGAGCTTTTCTTGAGCCACTTTCCTCTTGCCGTCTACCAGTGCTTGAAGATACTCGTTTAACCGATTCTGAAAAAGTTCATATCTGGTAAGCTCAGCTTCTGCATCGGCACTCAATTTTGCTTGCAAATAGGCTATCTGCTTTTCTACCCTAGCTCTGTTCTCAGCATCTATAGAGACATTTAAGTAGGCTTTGTAGTCTTCTATAGACCTTTCTAAAAGAAAGAGCTTTTCTGCAGCATCGGCGCGATAGAGCAGAGCATTGATGTCTGCAGAGTTTTTCTTTAATCTTGCAGACATAGCCTCGTACACTTTGGCGACTTCGACTTTGTTTTCACCCGACAAAGCCGCAACTGTGTAACTATCTTGCGTAAGTTCATAAGGATTTTCAGAGACGGGTCTATTCCAAAGCAGCAGTGCAGAGCCTGTAATCACTGCACCAACGAACACCCCAGAAGCAACCGGGATCAAAGCTTTTCGCCAGGAAGATGATGGCTCTCTCTTTAATAAAAATAGGTCTAGAATTTTCTGTGAAAAATCTATCTTCTGAAATTCTAGCCTGTAGCTTTGTAGCTTACTTAATATATCTTTTAAGGTTTTAACTTTAGCGACTTCTTTATAGATCTCTTGTTGCGCAACGGCTTCTTTTGCTAAAGAAGGGATTTCGATCTCTATTTCTTTGGTAGGTTCTTTAGCAGGCTGCTTCTCTACAGTAGTTTCCACTATGCTAGCTTCTAAAGTAATAGGTACTATAATCTTCTCTTTGCCAAACCCTAAGTTCCTAACCTCTTTCTGGATAGGAGTGGCTTCTATGATGGGCTTGTCTTCTGGAACCTGATTCTTCTCTTCTAGACCTACTATTTTTCTAAACTCTCTATCTATGGCTTTATTAAATACCTCTGCAAGGGGGGGAAGATATTTGCGTTCCAGGCTGAGGGAGCAGCAACTGCATCTGCTGATGTGGATGTAGAGACTACTCGTTTCGTGTACATCGGCTTGGCTGCTGAGTACTTTTGTTATCATTTCTGGCGTGATATGCGAGGTTGCTATCTTCTCATTTATTATTGTTCTTAAAAGTCTGGAGACCTCGGTTTTAGGAAGGTTCTCTTCAAGGCCAAGTAGCTCTAAAACTTCAGACTCTTCTTTCAAGATTATCTGATCTTCTAGACTACAGAGCAGATCCAGACCCATATCTCTTAAGTTTTTCATATGTACAGTATATTTTTCCACAACCCACCTCTGAAACCCTTTTCCCACTTGCTATACATCCGCGATCTTGAAGAAATCCCACTTCTGACCTTTCAAGATTCGGTCGTATAAAGTTTTCGGGAAGATACTGAAATGGCGACTGCCAGAAAAACTCTTATAGAAGTTATAAAACGAGTTAAGCGATTCTAGCTGATGTTTGATAGCTATGCAATAGCTTTTATGAAAAACTGGCACTTATTTTTCAAAGTAGGGCTAACTGAAGACTACGCAAAGGGTAGAAACCCTTCTCAAGAGAGCAAATTGGCAGTATTTCTTCTTAAAAATACTTAGTTTTTCTATACTTGCAGATGCAGAAGAGAGGGTGAGCGATCCTCTCTTCTGCTGGATCTGTGGATGTAGGCGATCACTAATTCTTACTGCAATGCTGCTCAAAAGCTGCAATGAGATCGGCTGCAATAGCCGAAGCATCTCGACCTTCTATCTGGCTTCTGTGCATCATGTAGGCCAATTCACCATCTTTCATTAAGGCTATCGATGGCGAAGAAGGGGGCATCCCTTCAAAGTAGCTTCTTGCACGAGATGTTGCCTCGGTGTCTTGTCCAGCAAATACTGTGGTTAGCTTATCTGGTTTTACACTGGTATTTTGCAGTGCAATGGCAATACCTGGACGAGCTTTGCCAGCAGCACATCCACAGATCGAATTGACTACAACAAGAACCGTTCCTTCAGAGTTCTGAAGAGTTCTGTCTACATCTTCTGAACTTTTCATTTCTTCAAAACCTATTCTGGTAAGCTCTGCACGCATTGGAGCTACCATCATTTCAGGATACATGGGCATATAGTCTCCTCCTAGTCTTCTTCTTTAGATATAGAAATAGATATAACAACAGATTTTGATGCTGGAGTATTGCTCTTTTCTGCAACACTCCTGATTGGAACCAAAGCATTTGCTTCTGGAAAGTAAGTAGCAGCACAACGACGGGGAATATCGTAAGAGACCACGGCAAAGCGTCGAGCTACGCGCTCTTCGCCTTCAAAGTGGCTCTTTAGGTCTACCCACTGACCTGCACGTAGTCCCATCTCTTTTATATCTTCTTTGTTGAGAAAGACTACGCGCCGACCTTGGTAGACTCCACGGTAGCGATCTTCTAATCCATAGATAGTAGTATTGAACTGGTCGTGGCTGCGAATAGTCATCATCATAAACTGCCCTGGTCTTAGCTTAATTTTGGGTATAGGATGCACGCTAAAATGTGCTTTGCCGGATGTAGTTTTGAAAGTTCTTTCACGTACAGGGTTTGGAAGGTAGAAGCCTCCAGGTTTCCTGATCCGGCTGTTGTAGTTTTCAAAACCAGGTACTACTTTTTCTATAAGATCTCTGATCCGGTCGTAATCGGCTACCAAATAGTTCCAATCTACTTTCTCTTCTTTAAATACTGCTTTTGCAAGCCGAGCAACAATTGCCGCTTCACTCAAAAGTAGTTCTGAAGCAGGTTTTAAGTGGCCTTGTGAAGCGTGCACTATACTCATTGAATCTTCAACGCTGACAAACTGGATTCCAGAAGCTTGCTTGTCGATCTCTGTACGGCCAAGGCACGGTAGAATGAGAGCTTCCTGTCCAGTGACAATGTGTGTGCGATTGAGTTTTGTTGATACGTTGACTGTAAGCTCACAACGTTGCAGTGCTCTGGCTGTGTACTCTGTATCTGGGGTAGCCGAAAGAAAATTTCCCCCCATAGCAAAGAAGACCTTTGCATCTCCTCTATGCATTGCTTCTATAGCTTCCACTGTATCATAGCCGTGCTTTCGTGGTGGCTCAAATCCAAAGACTTCGGCTAGGCGGTCGAGAAATTCCTTCTTGGGTTTTTCCCATATGCCCATGGTTCTATCGCCTTGTACATTGCTATGACCACGAACAGGGCAGGCTCCAGCCCCAGGTTTGCCTAACTGACCTCTCATCAAAAGTAGGTTTACAATTTCTTGAATATTTCCAACAGCATTTTTATGTTGGGTCAATCCCATTGCCCAACATACTATCATCCGTTTAGCTTCGATAGCCACTTTTGCTGCTTCAGTTATCTGTTTACGGTCTATCCCACTCTGCTCAACGATCTCATCCCAGTTTGCTGCTTTGAGGGAGGTTGCAAACTCTTCAAAGCCTATGGTTTGCTCTTTGATAAACTGCCAGTCTAAAACTGTTCCAGGCTTTGCGTCTTCCTGCTCAAGCATCTCTTTCATAATCCCTTTAAGAAGGGCAACATCACCATTGATGCGAACTTGAAGAAAGAGAGAAGTAATGGCAGTTCCACTACCCAGCACCCCAGAAATTTCCTGTGGATACTTAAACCGTATCAGACCTGGCTCTGGTAAAGGGTTAATGGTAACTATTTTACATCCACGCCTGGCTGCCTCTTGTAGAGTAATCAGCATGCGTGGATGGTTTGTGCCTGGATTCTGCCCGATGATGAAGATTGCATCAGCAAGGGTAAAATCTTCTAAAGAGACTGTTCCTTTTCCTACACCTATGGTCTCAGATAGACCACGTCCACTCGATTCATGGCACATATTGGAGCAGTCGGGAAGATTGTTTGTTCCGTATAGTCTAACAAAAAGCTGGTAGAGAAAAGCTGCTTCATTGCTAGTACGGCCAGAAGTGTAGAATACTGCTTCATCGGGTGATACAAGTCTGTTCAGGGTACTTGCAATCAGGTCAAAAGCTTCTTGCCAAGAGATAGGCTCATAGTGGCTACTTCCACGTCTGAGGAACATAGGCTCGGTAAGTCTTCCTTGCTTGCCAAGCCAGAAATCACTCTGTTGTGAGAGCTGCTCAACGCTCCACTGCTGAAAAAACTCGCGACTGATCTGTTTTTTTGTAGCTTCATCGGCTACAGCTTTTGCACCATTTTCACAAAACTCTGCTACTTGTCGTTCTTCTGGGTCTGGCCAGGCACAACTGGGGCAGTCAAACCCATCTTTCTGATTAATTTTGAGTAAAGTCTTGAGAGACCTGTTTGGTCCCATTTCTTTGAGAGTGTGCTTCATGGCTTTCATCACTGCTGTAACTCCACCAGCAGCAGTACTTGGAGAACTTATCTTTGCAGAAATATCTTCTAGCGGTGGTTGTGCGTTTACCAATCTAGTGCTCTCTCTATCCTCAGAAGTAGCTTTGAGCTTTACTTTCCCAATCTTACTCATAGCTTTCATCTCCAAAAGCTTATTCTAAATTCTCTATGTGAATAGGTTCTACTTTCTCTGCCAGTTCAAACCCGAAAATTTTCGAGTAGAAGTAGAGTTCTGCATCAAGTGCACGCTTTATGTTCTCTGCCTTACGAAAACCGTGTTGCTCATCAGCAAAAGGCACATAGGCTACTGCGATACCTTTTGCTTTGACAGCATTAAACATCATTTCAGCCTGGTTTGGAGGTACTACTCTATCTTCAAGACCTTGAAACAGGATGAGCGGACAAGAGAGACTTTCAGTAAAGTGTATAGGAGAACGTGCTTTGTATATATCCTTCCGCTCTGGATAAGGTGCTACAAGTCTGTGTGAATAGCGCGATTCAAACTTGTGGCCATCTTGCTCAAGCACTTCTAGGTCGCTTATACAGTAATAGCTTGCTCCTGCTTTGAAACAGTCCCGAAAACTAAGTGCACATAGTGTTGTGTAACCACCAGCACTGCCACCACGTATAATCAACTTCTCGCCATCGACTCTACCTTCTTTAGCTAAATAAAGTGCTGCATTGACGCAGTCATCAACATCAACTACTCCC
>JAEUQL010000900.1 GCA_016789295.1 Blastocatellia bacterium
CTGTCTTAATCGAACCAATGTGGAATTGAAACTATTGCGAGCATTTGACTTAAGCGGAGGAGTGTTGGAGTCTTAATCGAACCAATGTGGAATTGAAACGAGACTGTCGCTAAACCCTGAGAGTTAGTATAGACATGTCTTAATCGAACCAATGTGGAATTGAAACTCTTTCATCTGACCCTTACTTCGACTTCGATGGTAAGTCTTAATCGAACCAATGTGGAATTGAAACCCGCACCTTCAAAGAATAGCTGATGCCCTTATGGGGTCTTAATCGAACCAATGTGGAATTGAAACAAAATCGAACCAATGTGGAGTTTAAACATCATCTAGTCTTAATCGAACCAATGTGGAATTGAAACCTTGCTGTTGCTCTTCAACATCGAAGGGATCAGGAATGTCTTAATCGAACCAATGTGGAATTGAAACACATTTTGTTGGATTCTCGCGTCGATCTTTACATTAGTCTTAATCGAACCAATGTGGAATTGAAACTCACTCATACCTACGTAGGTATTTATCCAAACCTTAGTCTTAATCGAACCAATGTGGAATTGAAACTTGGTTAGTGGTGGTGAGAACGGTGGGTTTCTCTCTAGTCTTAATCGAACCAATG
>JAEUQL010000901.1:0-236 GCA_016789295.1 Blastocatellia bacterium
CCTCATGTTCACAAATGGTTCTGTAATAGATAAATGCAATTTCTTGAACTTTTCCGCCTAACTTCTGCAACTTTTTTGAAAAAATTTCCTGTAGTGTTACAAAAGTCAGTCAAAAATCTATCATTCTTTGGCAGAAGACGTGGAGTGTCACATTTAACTTTGATGGATGTAGTAGATCTTGTCAGAAGATTTCAGATCAGCAACTACTGGCTGATCTGAAATCTATAGAAGAAAAG